>JBPEWX010000026.1:0-4180 GCA_052032235.1 Ilumatobacter sp.
TCGGCCACACGGTGTTCGTCGAGATCGAGCACTCGGTGACCGGGTCACCGCCGGCACTCGTGGCGATGCCCACCTCGTAGTCGTCGATGATCGCACCGTTGGTGTTCGCCCCTTCGACGCCTTCGAACGAGACGATGACGGCGCCGTCGTCGGGGCCCGGAACCTCGCGGATCGCTGCCACCCCGACCACGCCGACCGGGGCGTCGGGGACGCGGGCCTCGTCCGTGAGCGAGGGATGACTCGGCACGTACGGGGTGCCTGACAGGTACAGCGGCACGACGGTTTCACCGGAGATGACCTTGCTGCGCGGCACGTAGTTGACGTTCGTCACCGAGTGGTCGCCGTCGGCGTCCTCGAAGTCGTCGTCGTTGCTCGGATCGCTGTCGCCGTACGACCAGTCGCCGTTGACGGAGATGATGTTCGTCCACGCTCCGCCCTGGTTCTCGGCGTACCGCTGGTTGAAGCGGACCGACGGAGCCCCACCGCTCTCGGAGATCGAGATCCGAGCCCGGTCACCGAGCACCCAGGTCGCACCGCCGGTGTTGCCGTCGATGCCGTACGTGGTTCCGAGCGGTACGTCGACGTGAGCGCCGACCTGGATGTCGTCGGCGCAGTCGTTCGTCACACCGAAGTCGGCCAGCCCCTGTCCGACGACGACGTCGACCGCGCCCGAGATCGAGATCGGCTCCTCGAAGTAGTAGACGCCGCTGGCGAAGTAGAACTTGTTCGACCCGAAGCTCCCGTCGACGACGACCGGATCGGTGTAGTGACCGGGCAGGAACACCTTGCAGTCGAAGCCGGGCATGTCGAGCGGATCCGAGTCGCGAACGACGCCCGAGAACGTCGGCAGTTCGGGCAACGGCGCGACGGTCTTCGGGTCGCCGACCGTGCCCGAGTCGTATCCGAGCCACCAGGCCCACGACGGCTCGAAGCCGCTGTCGGCGTAGGGAGGCGCATCGCCGGAGGTCGCCACGTCGCCGCTGTACCGGTCGAGGCCGGCCGGGTCCGGGGCGATCTGCAACTGCGCCAATCCCACGGGAACTTCGAGCCCGAACACCTCGTCGGCGCTGAGCTCGTCGATGTGGGTACACGTCAGCGAAACGCTGGTCCCCGTCATCACGCCGTCCGGGATGAGATCGGCCACATTGTTCGGGCAGCCGTCGTCGGCACGGTCGTCGTCACCGAAGACGAGCGATGGCGAGTGCAGCGCGACGCGGATGGCGCCCTTGGCGGTCTCGGCGTTGCGTGTCTTCTGCTCTTCGACCTTGTTCGCCCGGAGCACCGACGTCGTGTACGTCGTGATCGGGATCACGATCAGCGCGCCGACGATGATCATGACGAGCACGAGCGGGAGTACGGCGCCGCGGTCGCGCTGTGCGTCGACCCACTTCGTCGTGTACTGCCGTTCGAGCCGCGCCGCGTTGCGTCGGCGGAGGCCGCGGATCGTTCGTTGCAGGGAACTCGTGTTCATGAGGGCACCACCCAGAGGACGCAGGCGACGGCTTCGTTGGCGTCGACGGTCAGATCGATGCCGCCGGCCGGACCTTCGCTCCCGTCGTGGAGCGACATCTTCGAAGCGTCGGTGATCTCGACGTTCTTCGAACGGCAGGTCCAGCCGTCGGCGCGGTACCCGGTCCCGTCGAGGGTCCGGGGTTTGAGCAGGATGTCGACCGAGGCGCCACCGTCGGTCGAGATGTCGAACGCTGCCGACTTGTTGACGGCCGAGGTGGACGCCTCGGTGAGCGGCAGGTTCTCGGCCGACACTTCGTAGCCGACCGTTTCGCGCAGCGGCGACGTGTCGGAACGGAGACGGGTCTGCACCGTCAGCGTGCCGCCGCACTCGGACAGTGCGATCGAGTCGAGCGCGCCGCCGAACTGGGTGAAGTCGGTCGTGGTGAGCAGGTCTGCCTCCTGCACCGCTTCCGCGTCCCACCCACCGTTGTACGACACCTTGACGTAGCGGTCGCCGGTGTTGCCGTCGAAGTTCGAGACGTCGTTGCCGGCGATCAGGTCGCCGAGCGCGACCTCGGCCGGCAACAGGCGGTAGTAGTCGCTGCCGCTCGGGTAGCCCGACTGGTAGGGAGCGTCCCAGTCGTCGCGGATGACCGAATCGCTCAAGGAGGTGTCGACGTCGAGGTTCGCCGACCTCGTGAACGCCGTGCCGACACCGACGCCGATCACGTCGATCGACGTCTGGCCGAGCAGCCACGCGGCCCGATACCAGGCCTTCGGGTCGAACTGCGTGTAGAAGGACGACGTCGTGTTGTTGGCGTCGAAGTGTGCGGGGATCGCGCTGTCCGCGATCTCCGGTGTCTCGGCGCCTGTCTGGTCCTCGTCCCGGTGATAGGTGGGCATGCCGTCGGTGAAGAACACGATCAGCTCAGGTGCCGGGTTCGCGGGATTTCCCAGCGCCTGGTACGTCTGCCCGGTCTCGGTGTACAGCGCTCGATAGATGGCGTCTTCCCAGTTGGTCGCACCGTTGTTGCCGAGCGAGTTGATCGGCGACGAACTGCCGAGCAGCGAGTCGACGACCGACTGCTCGCTGAGGTCGAACCAGTTGTTCCAGCCCGAGCTCCCGAGCACTCGTGCGTCGGAGTTGAAGCCGATGATCTGGAGCTGGGTCGGCGTACCGGAGAACGTGGACACGAACGATCGGACGCCCTTGCGGACCTCGGCGGCGTCGCTGTCGGTCAGCGAGCCCGACTCGTCGACGATCAGGGTGATCGGACCACCGCAGCCGCTGCGGGCCTGGAGGAACTCGGGTGGCTGGATCGCCGCCGGCTGGAGGTCGACACGCTCGGTGCCGCCGCCGGTGAACGAGAGCAGCTCCGTGCCGTCGAGCGACTTGACCGTGACGCTCACGCGACGGCCGCTCGTGTTGACGATCGGGCTGCCGTTCGGGTCGGTGTCGAGCACGTCGGGCGGGAACGTGACCGAGATCGGCGGTTCACCACCCGTGCTCGGCTCGGGCATGTCGCGAACGAGCGTCTGACTCGAGCAGGAGCCGTTCCGGCACTCGACCCGCCGGAACTCGTACGTGCCGTCGTCGGCCGCGCCGTAGCGGTACGACACGTCGATCGCGACGCCGTTCTCCTCCCACGCCAAGTGGACGACGTTCTCACCCCACGTGCAGATCGCCTCGGCACACGGCTCGTACAGGTCGTAGTCGACGGCTTGGGTCGGGTCGTCGGCGACGCCGTCGCCGTTCTCGTCGGCCGGCCATTGGGCCGACGTGAGGTCGGCCGGCATCCAGGTGCCGAGATTCTGTTCCCAGCGGGCCGAGTCGACTCGTGCGGTCGTCTCGGGTGCTTGCCGGAGGATGACGGTGACGGTTGCGGCCAGCACCGTTGCGATCAGTCCGACCACGGTGATGCAGACGAGGAGCTCGATCAGGGTCATCCCGCGATCGGTCGTCGCCGGTCGGCGCCGTCCGGTCGGTCGGGTCGTGGTCTCAGATGTCACCCTTGATCACCTCCACGGATCGGGTCAGCCCGGTGTCCGGGCTGGTCATGGTGATCGTGATGCGCTGGACGAGATTCGGCTGGTACACGCCGCCGGGACAGGCGCCCGGCGCCCAGTTACCCGAGCCGTCGAGGTGCTCGGTCTCGACCTTCGCATAGTTCGGGGCCTGTTCCGGTGTGACGCCGAGCTTCAACTGCGCGGCAGCCTCGACCGGCTTGGGGAGGTCGTCGTCGCACGGGAACAGCAGCCGGTCGGCTCGCTCGACGCGTTCGGCGGCGGTCAGGATCGCCGACTCGACGCGAGCGGCTTCTTCACTCGTCTTCGAGGCGATGATCGACGTCTGGGTCAACGTCAGGATGCCGGCGACCAGGGTGCCCATGAGCACGACCGTGATCAAGATCTCGATCAGGGTTACGCCGGCGTCGCGCCGCGCCGACGCGTCCGTTGGTTCTCGTTCTGCTGCCCGTACCCGCATGGGCACTCCGATCCGTCAGGTTCGAACCCCGCCGACGCCGTCCCTACCCAGCGCCCTGATCCGATCGGTTTGTCGTGTTGTCGTACGACGGCGACCTTGAAGTCTTCGCAAAGTCATCCGCTCGCTGTAACGAATCGGCACCCCCGGACGAATCTTGAGCGCGTTTTCTCTCCTCGGCGCCCGTCCGAACGTTTGCCAGAGCGATGGGATATCACAGGTGCGCGATGACGACGAGCCTTCCTG
>JBPEWX010000260.1:0-3137 GCA_052032235.1 Ilumatobacter sp.
GACGACGGCGTGAACGGTGTGCGCACCGGGTGCGCACACCGTTCATGCGAACGTGGCGAGGGCGGCGAGGGTGAGGAAGGCGGCGTTCCTGGCCAGGTGGGCGGGGCCGATCGGTGACGCCGACCACTGACCGAAGCACGCACACGAGGGGCGGTCGCCGTCGCGCATCCGCACGGCGAGCAGGATCGAGAAGGCGACGAGCATCAGCGCAGCGGCCACCGCCGGCCACGGCACCCAGAGCCGGACGATCAGCAGGGCACCGACGACGAGTTCGATCCACGGCACCGCGACGGCGGCCGCGTCGGGGGCACCGAGGTTGCGGGCGTCCGTGCGCCACTGCTCCCCTGCGGCGAGCTTGGAGGCACCGGCCACCACGAACACGACGCCCAGCAGCACCGAGGCGACGATGCCGACGGTACTCACGCGCCGAGCTGGATCGTGAGCCCCTCGCGAGCGACCACGACATTGGGGGTGCAGTGACGTCCGCACACCGACGCGACCTGATCGAGCATCCGGTCGTCGTGCATCGGGTCGTGGTGGAACAACGCGACCTGCTTGGCGCCGGCGGCCTTCCCGGTCCAGATCGCATAGTCGATCGTGCAGTGTCCCCACGTCGAGCGCTGGATGAACTCGTCACGGGTGTACTGGGCGTCGTGGATCAGCAGGTCGACGTCGCGGCACAGCGCCTCGACGCCGGGGCACATGTCGTACACGTCGACACCGGGTTGCTGATGGTCGCTCAGGTAGGCGACCGAGATGCCGTTCCAGTCGACGCGGTACCCGAGCGTGCGTCCGATGTGGGGGATGTACCGACTCGTCACCGTGACGTCGCCGATGCGCACCTCGTCGTTGCCGAGGTCGTGGAACACCACCTCGCCGGGCAAGTCGGAGACACCGACGGGGAACAGGGGCGGACAGAGGATCGTGTCGATCACGTCGGCCACCGATTCGTGGCGTTCGGGTCGGGGCGCGTACAGGTCGAGCCGGTTCCCGGGAGCGAGCAGCGGGGGGAAGAACGGCAGGCCCTGAATGTGGTCCCAGTGGAGGTGGCTGACGAAGCAGTCGGCGTGGAAACGATCGGTGCCGCGCTCGACGCCGAGATACCGCGACCCGGTGCCGAGATCGAACATGATCGGGTCGTGTCCGGGCACGTCGACGGCGACGCACGACGTGTTGCCGCCGTAGCGCGAGACCTCGGGACCGTGACACGGGGTGGACCCCCGGACCCCGTAGAACGTGACGTCGATCGTTGCCCCCTCGATGGGCACGAACGCTAGACGAAGATGAACGATCGGTGAAGGGGCGGAGCGACGACGTCCGTCACACCTGAACGGTGGCGTTCACGCATCGTGGCCGGAAGCGCCGAGGACCGCACTCGCCGCAGCGACGCCCGATGCGGCCGTCGGCGCGCCGATGTCGGCGAGTGCCGCCTCGACGGCACCGAGCACGCCGAGCACGAGCGGTGCGTTCACGTGACCCATGTGGCCGATCCGGAACGACGTGCCCGGCTCGCCGCCGATGCCGACGCCGAGCGTCACCCCGAAGCGCTCACGACACCGGAGTGCGAGGGCGTCGGCGTCGATCGATCCGGTCCGGATCGACGTCACGGCGTGCGATCGCTGATCGGCATGCCGCGCCGTGAAGCCGATGCCGCCCTCACTCGACCAGGCGCGCACGGCGGCGCGAACCGCATCGGCGAGCCGGACGTGGCGGGCGTAGCGCGCCTCGAGACCTTCCTCGTCGATCATCCTCAGCGCCTCGCGCAACCCGTAGAGGTGCGAGACCGGCGGGGTCCCGCAGAAGCGCAGGTAGTACGGACCCGTCTCGGTCCGATAGGTCCAGTCCCAGTAGCGGGTGCGGAGATCTGCCGACTCGTGGGCGGCGAGCGCCCTCGGGCCCGCCCACACCATGGCGACGCCGGGCGGGGTCATCAGACCTTTCTGGCTGGCGGAGATCGTGACGTCGACGCCCCACTCGTCCATCTCGAATCGCTCGCAACCCATCGAGGCGATGCAGTCGACCATGAACATCGCCGGATGACCGGCGGCGTCGATGGCGGCGCGGATGGCCGGGATGTCGTTGCGCACGGACGACGCCGTGTCGACATGCACGGTGAGGACGGCAGCGATCTCGTGCCCGGTGTCGGCCGCGAGCCGTTCCTCGACGAGCGACGGCTCGATCGCCTCACCGAACGGGGCCGTGATCGTCTCGACACGCAGCCCGTTGAACTCGGCCATCTCGCCCCACACGGCCGCGAACCGGCCGCAGTCGAGCACGAGGACCAGCTGGCCCCGGGACAACGTGTTCGACAACGCCATCTCCCAGCCGGCGTGCCCGTTGCCGATCGGAACGAACGCTCGGCTCGCCGTACCGGCGATGCCGGGCAGCGCATCGAACACCTCGTCGATGACCTCGGTGAGTTCGCCGGCGTAGATGTCGGGCATGGGCCGGTGCATCGCATCGAGGACCCGGGTCGGCATGACGCTCGGCCCGGGGATCGCGACGACGTCGGGCCCGGCGGCGAGGAGCGGTGCGTTCGGTGTGGACATCGGCGGCGATTCTGGCACGGCGATCAGCCGAGACCGGCTTCGGCCAGTGCAGCGGCGCCGACGAGCGCCGGATACTCGGCCGTCGAGCGGACGAGACGGCCGGTGCCGCCGTGGTCGACGTAGCTCGCCGACATCGGATCGACGAACTGCGACCATGCCCCGGTGATCCCTCCCGACAGTGCGATGACGTCGGGAGCCGCGGCGTGGAAGTACCGCGCCATCCCCAGTCCGAGATGGTGCCCGTACCAGTGCAACGCCGCGACGGCGGCCTCGTCGCCGTGCGAGGCACGAACGGCGATCTCGGCGACGGTCACGTCGTCGCGCGAGCGGGCGGCGTGATCGGCTCGGAGCCCGCGTGTGCTGACCACGTCCTCGAACGTGCCGTCGAGATACGGCGTCGCCCACAACTGGTCGTAGCCGGGCTGCGGGACCCCGTCGATCACGAGCGCCGAACCGACGCCGGTCCCGAGCGTGACCGCACCGAACGCGCCGACCGGCCGGCCCTGCTCGACCCACATGCCGACCGCGGCGGCCGCTGCGTCGTGGACGAAGACCGGTTCGAGTCCGGTGCGGGCTCGCAACTCGGTG
>JBPEWX010000261.1:0-2037 GCA_052032235.1 Ilumatobacter sp.
GGTAAGGGTCAGCTGACGGCGCGGGCGATGCGGTCGCCGATCTCTTCGTCGACGTTGCGCCAGTACTCGAACGCCCGCTCGAGGACCGGTTCGGTCACACCGTCGGCGAGGTGGCCGGCGACGTTGTCGACGAACTCGTCGCGCTGCGCATCGTCGAAGACGTCGCGCACGAGTGCCCGGGCCTGGCTCCAGTCGTCGTCGTCCGCTCGCTCGACGTAGGCGGTTCGCACCATGTCGTCGCCGATGCCGTAGCTCCACCGGTTGTCGTCGCCGACGAGGCTCGGGTCGGCCGCCGGGCCGCCCTTGCTGTTCGGCGCGTACACCGGGTCGGTGACGGGAACGATGCGCATCGCGCCGTCCTTCGAGTAGCTGTGCACCGGGCACTGCGGGGCATTGACCGGGATCTGCTTGTAGTTCACGCCGAGTCGGGCGCGGTGGGCGTCGGCGTAGGAGAAGCCGCGGGCGAGCAGCATCTTGTCGGGTGACAGACCGGTGCCCGGCACCATGTTGTTCGGCTCGAACGCCAGCTGCTCGATCTGGGTGTGGAAGTCGGTGGGGTTGGTGTGCAGGGTGAACCGTCCGACGTCGATCAGGGGATAGTCGGCGTGCGGCCACACCTTCGTGAGGTCGAACGGGCTGATGCGGTACGTCTTCGCGTCCTCGTACGGCATGATCTGCACCTTCAACGTCCACGACGGGTGCTCGCCGTCGGCGATCGCGTCGAACAGGTCGCGGCGGTGCACGTCGCTGTCCTTGCCGGCCATCTCCTCGGCTTCGGCCTGGGTGTACCCCTCGACGCCCTGATCGGAGTGGAAGTGGTACTTGACCCATGACAGGTTCCCGTCGGCGTCGTACCAGGAGTAGGTGTGGCTGGAGTAGCCGTTCATCTGGCGGTAGCTCCGGGGGATGCCCCGGTCGCCCATCAGGTAGGTCACCTGGTGAGCCGACTCGGGGGAGAGGGTCCAGAAGTCCCACTGCATGTCGTGGTCGCGCAGCCCGTTGTCGGCTCGGCGCTTCTGGGACCGGATGAAGTGCTGGAACTTCATCGGATCCTTGATGAAGAAGATCGGCGTGTTGTTGCCGACCATGTCGAAGTTGCCCTCGGATGTGTAGAACTTCAGCGAGAAGCCACGGGGGTCCCGCCACGTGTCGGGCGACCCGCGCTCCCCGGCGACGGTCGAGAAACGGGCCGCCATCTCGGTGGTGGCGCCCGGCTGGAGAAAGGCGGCGCGCGTGTACTCGCTGACGTCGCCGGTGACCTCGAACGTGCCGAACGCGCCGCTGCCCTTGGCGTGCGGCTGACGTTCGGGGATGCGCTCCCGGTTGAAGTTGGCCATCTGCTCCAGCAGATAGTGATCGTGGAGCAGGATCGGCCCGTCCGGACCGGCCGTCAGCGAGTGCTCGTCGCTCGGTGCGGGTGCCCCGCTGTCGGTGGTGGTGAACGGGCAATCGGCCATGGGGTCCTCCTGGGTGGGTCGGTGCCGGACCACCGGTTCGTGCCCGATCGGACCGGTCGCGAAACCGGAACGAGCGTCGGTCACCCGGTCGGGTGTCAGACGTCGGCGGCGAGCGCTGCGGCGAGTGCGCCGATGCCGAGGACGGCGAAGCCGCCCGCGTAGGCGAGGGTCTTCGTGCGATGGTCGCCCGACAGCGAGGTGGCGCCGGCTGCTGCGTCGGTGACGTCGGCGGCGACGGACGCGGCGATCCACGGGACGACCGAGGCCCCGCGAGCGACGGCCGCGAGTGTGCCGGCACCGATCGCGAGATCCCGCCCGCCGATCCCGCGCACGAGGGTGCGGGTCGAGGGGTCGTCACGGCCGACCCACGTCGAGCTCGGCCGTCGCGGCGCAGCGGCGAACCAGAGACCGGTCGCGGCCCGGGTCACCCCGACGGCGACGGTGGACCAGAGCGCAACACGTTCGATCGACATGTCGCCGCCGATACCCCTCCGCACCCCCACCCCAAACCGCGCGGCCCAGCGGGTCGGGTGTCGGAGGGAACGGCGACGGAGTCGACGTTTTCGGAGATCACCCGACC
>JBPEWX010000262.1:0-1524 GCA_052032235.1 Ilumatobacter sp.
ACCGCGGCACCGGCACCGACGATCGTGAGTGAGGTGTCGTCGAGCGGCGGCGCGCCGAGGATCCCGATCACGCCGCCGACGGCAAGGGCATTGAACAGGTTCGACCCGAGCAGGTTGCCGACGATCAGGTCGGTCTCGCGCCGGCGTGCCGACTGGATGACGGTGACCAGTTCGGGGAGTGAGGTGCCGACGGCGACGAGGGTGACGCCGACGAATCCGCCCGACAGGCCGGTCTCGTCGGCGACGCGCATGGCGCCCCACAGCAGCAGTTGTGCGGTGGCGACGGTCGCCACGAGCCCGGCGACGGTGCGGCCGACCTCGACACCGAATCGATGGTGCTCGGCATCGGCGAGTTCGACGACGTCGTCGGCGACGGCGTCGGTCGGGTCGGCCGCAGGTTGGCGGGCGATGACGACGAGGCTGCCGGCGAGTCCGGCGACGAGCAGCACGCCCTCCCACCGCTGGATACCGCCTTGCACCGCGAGTGCAAAGGCGATCGTCGCCGCGAGTACGAGCGGGGCCTCGAGTCGGACCGTTCGCGACTCGACGGTGAGCGCGACGATGACCGCCCCGATGCCGAGCAGGAGGGTGAGGTTCGCCAGGTTCGACCCGACGACGTTGCCCACGGCGACCGCCGTGTTGTCGTCGAGCACGGCGAGCGCCGAGACGAGCAACTCGGGAGCACTGGTCCCGAAGCCGACGATGACGACGCCGACGACGAGCGACGGCACGTTGCGGATGAGTGCAACCCGCGCTGCGCCGAGGACGAACTGATCTGCGGCCCACGCGAGGGCAGCCACGCCGACGATGATCGCCGCGACACCGAGCAACACGCTGACCTCCGGATCATGTGATGGTTGCAGCGGGAAACGTATCGCCCGGTGATCGGCAAACGTCGCCGGCTCCCGGATTTCGGGTCAGGCCTTTCGGGTCAGGCCGCCGCGTGCACGTCAGCCCGGTCGGCGCTCGGCGCCGGGGTGATGGCCGGAGCCGGATCGGTCCGGGCATCGACATCGGCGGGGGTGTCGGTGAGAGTGCCGGTGTCGACGGAGTTCCATCGCACGCCGCGACGACGCAGCGTCAGGTCGCCGATCGCAGCGGCCAGCGCAGCCGCGACGGCAGCGTCCAGGAGGTAGTGGTTGCCGGTGGCGACGATCGCCAGCAGCGTGATGGCCGGGTGGGCGAGCCACCACCAGCGGTACCGGCTCGTGGTGACGGCGATGATGCCGACCGCCACCATCAGCGCCCATCCGAAGTGCAGCGACGGCATCGCCGCGAACTGATTGGCCACCGATCGACTCGGGTCGTCGGGATAGATGCTGGGGCCGTACACGCGCAGCGTGTCGACGTACCCCTCGAGCATCCGAGGAGGTGCGAGCGGGAACGCGACGTGGATCACCATCGCCGCCATCGTGACGCCGACGAACCAGTTCCGGATCGCCGGGTACTGGTCGCGGTGGCGGGCGAACGCCCAGACCAGGAAGGCTGCGGTGGCGGGGAAGTGCACGCCGACGTAGAAGTGGT
>JBPEWX010000263.1:0-1784 GCA_052032235.1 Ilumatobacter sp.
GCCGGCGAGCTCGACGGACAGCTGCAGATCACCAAGCTGAACGTCGACGAGAACCCCGACATCGCCATGCGCTACCAGGTCATGAGCATCCCGACGCTGCTCGTGATCGACGGTGGCGACGTGAAGAAGAAGATCGTCGGCGCCAAGGGCAAGGGCGCCCTCCTGCAGGAGCTCGACGAATTCCTGGCGACCTCCCACTGACGCCGGGTCAGCGCGGCGAGGCCGTGCGCGACCTGCAACGCCGCCTCGGTGCCGCCGGGTTCGCTCCCGACGGCGCCGAGGCGGGTTTTTTTTGCGCGTCCACCGAACAGGCGCTGCGCGACTTCCAGGCTCAGCGTGGTGTCCGCCGCACCGGCGTCTGCGACGACGAGACCTGGCGGGCGCTGGTCGAGGCCACCTGGAAGCTCGGTGACCGTCTGCTCATGCACGTCGCCCCCAACCTGCGCGGTGACGACGTCGGCGAGCTCCAGGCGTCGCTCGCCCGTCTCGGCTTCGACTCGGGCCGCGTCGACGGCATCTTCGGTTCGTCGACCGCCCACGCCGTCGAGGACTTCCAGCACAACTGCGGCCTGTACGTCGACGGTGTCTGCGGCCCCGACACCGTTCGCGCCCTCAACGTGCTCGCCCGGCAGACCGGATCCGGACCCGGCATCACCGCCGTCCGGGAACTGGCGTCCCTCACGGCCTCTGCACGCAGCCTGGCCGACCTCCGAGTGGTCGTCGGACAGTTCGGCGGCCTCAGCGGGCTCAGCCGCCAGCTGGTCCAGGCACTGCGGCACCGCAGTGCGACCGTCGTCGCCAGTGACGAACCCGACGCCCGGGCGCAGGCGGTGGCCGCCAACCGGTTCGCGGCGACCGCGTACATCGGTTTCGAGGCCGCGCCCGATGTCGAGCCGACGGTGCACTTCTACCAGGTGCCCCAGTTCGAATCGGTCGGTGGACGAGCGCTCGCCACCCGGATCGCGGATGCCTGCGCCGAGTCGGCAGCGATCACGCCCACGGTGCACGGGATGCGCCTGCCGATCCTGCGCGAGACCCGCATGCCGGCGGTGTTGTTCACCGTCGGCGACGCCCACCGAGCCCTCGACGACGCACCACGCATCGTGGGTGCGGTCGTCGATGCCCTCGAACGCTGGGCTGCGACACCGCTCGACGACTGACTCGTCGATCCACCCAGCCTGACGCAGTTATCCACAACTTTGTCCCCTGCCTGTGGTTGAAGTTGAGGCCGCGATCCACGGTCTGCGCGCGATCTGTGTGCATAACGGCCGTATTTCCCACCTGTTGTGTGGCGGGCGTCACACGAACGCCGGCAGTCTCACCTCGCGGCTGTGGATGATGTTGAGGGTTGTGGGGACAACCTCACGCGCGAGTCGAAGGTTGTCCACAAGCGCCACTGACGCGGGGTGGTGAAGCGATCACTCCGCGTCGGCGTCGGATTCGGTCATCCGTCGGTAGATCCGCTCGAGATCTTCCAGATCGGCGAACTCGATCGAGATCTTGCCCTTCTTCGCCCCCATGTTGACCTGCACCCTGGTCGCCAGGTGGTCAGCCAGCAGTTCCTCGAGTTCGAGCAGCCCGGGCGGACGCAGACGCGTCGTCGGCGCGACGCCTGCTCCGTCGAGCGAAGGTTCCGCCTCGGTCGGCTCGGCGGGCGACGGGGCCGGCTCGTCGGTGACCGGCGCCTGCGGCAGGCCGCCGTTCTTGACGGCCAGCTCGACCATGCGAACGGTCCACCCTTCGTCGACCGCCCGTTCGGCGATGGTCGACTGCAGGGTCCGGTC
>JBPEWX010000264.1:0-2652 GCA_052032235.1 Ilumatobacter sp.
TGTTCGCGGAGGCGGACGCCGGTCGCCCGGTGGATGACCCGTCCGAGCAGCGCGAATCCGAAGTTCGAGTATTCGTGGCAGGCGCCGGTGGGCCGGGCGAAGACCAGACCACCGTCGATGATGCGGTCGAACTCGTCGTCGGTGAGGTCGAGATGGCGGTCGGCCCACGGGTCGTCGGTGACGAGGCCGCTCGACATGCAGAGCAGGTCGCGGATCGTGACCGGGGGAGCGTCCGCGGTCGGCGAGCGGACGCCGGCGAGCTCGGGTGCGTAGTCGCCGAGCGGCGCGTCGAGCCGGAGTTCGCCATCGTCGCGCAGCAGCAGGGTGATCGCAGCCGAGAACGACTTGGTCATCGACGCGATCCGGTACACCGTGTGCTCGGTCGGTGGCTTCCCACCGATGGCCCCCGCCGATCCGGTCAGCGACAGTCGGCCGTCGAGCACGATGCCCCAGGCAATCGAGGAGCACGAGCGGTCGGCGGCGAAATCGGCGACGAGCCGGTCGACCGCCTCGACGTCGATGAGGGGATGTTGGTCGGTCACGCCGCCATCATGGTCGATCGTGCCTCGCCGGACCCGTCGACGCCGGACGCACCAGTGTGACGGGAGGGCGGTTCGGCTATTTTCCGGTCATGGATCTCGACCACACCACCGACGCCGACGAACCGTTCACGCCGAGCGCCGACGAGTTCGTGCGTCGCAACAACGCGTACGCCGAACACTTCGCCCACGGTGGGTTGCCGGTGCAACCCGCACGACACGTCGCGATCGTCGCCTGCATGGACTCGCGTATGCCGATCTTCCAGATCCTCGGCATGGAGTACGGCGAGGCCCACGTCATCCGCAACGCTGGCGGCGTCATCACCGACGACGTCATCCGTTCGCTGACACTGTCGCAGCGCTACCTCGGGACTCGGGAGATCATCCTGATGCACCACACCGACTGCGGCTTGCAGCGCGTGACCGAGGATCAGCTGAAGAGCGAGCTCGAAGCGGAGCTCGGCATCAAGCCGTGGTGGTCGGTCGAGTCGTTCACCGACCCGTACGCCGACACCCGACAGTCGATCGAGCGGTTGAAGTTGACGCCGTTCCTGCCGTTCAAGGAGCACATCCGCGGGTTCGTGTACGACGTCGACACCGGGCGCCTCGACGAGGTCTGACGACCCCGCCGAGGACCACCGGTTCAGCGAGTGGTCGTCACTCGTACGAGCGGAAGATGATCTCGGCGACGCAGCTCGGCTTGGCGGCACCCTCGCACTCGAAGGTGAACTCGAGCGTGGTCTGCACCCCGCCGGCGATGTCGTCGACCTGGAGCAGCTTGACGCCGAGGCGGACCTTCGAGCCGACCGGGACCGGCGACGGGAACCGCACCTTGTTGGCGCCGTAGTTGACGCCCATCGAGAAGCCGGTGATCGACACGACCTGCGGGTACAGCATCGGTCCGAGCGACAGGGTCAGGTAGCCGTGGGCGATCGGGCCGCCGAACGGGCCGGCCTTGGCCTTCTCGACGTCGACATGGATCCACTGGTGGTCGCCGGTGGCCTCCGCGAACTGGTTGACCTGTTCCTGGGTCACTTCGACGTACGGGCTGTAGCCGAGATGTTCGCCGACGAGCGACTTGAGTTCGTCGGCACCGTTGATCACGCGTGCTGTCATGTGGCCAAGCTTGCCACCGGGGCGGGGGAGCGGACGAATGGGCGGTGCGCCGTAGCCTGTCGGCATGTCGGAGTTCCGCTCGGGATTCATCACCTTCGTCGGTCGCCCCAACGTCGGCAAGTCGTCGCTCGTCAACGCGATCTGCGGCCGCAAGATCTCGATCGTGTCCGACAAGCCGCAGACGACCCGCCACCGCATCATGGGTGTGCTCACCCGGCCCGACGCCCAGCTCGTCTTCGTCGACACGCCGGGTCTCCACAAGCCCGTCTCGGCGCTCGGTGAACGCGTCAACGCGACGGCGCTCGAGTCGACCGAGGACGTCGACGTCCAGTGCCTCGTCCTCGATGCCACGAAGCCGTTCGGCAAGGGCGACCGGTGGGTGGCCGACCGCCTGCATCTCCCCCGCACCGTCGTCATCGTCAACAAGATCGACGCCGCGTCCGAGCAGCAGGTGATCGCGATGCTCGGTGCCGCCTCCGAGCTCGACGCCGAGGCGTACTTCCCGGTGTCGGCCAAGTCGGGCAAGGGAATCGGCCGGCTGGTCGAACATCTCACCGACCGTCTGCCCGAGGGGCCGAAGTTCTTCGGTGACGACGAGGCCTCCGACATGCCCGAGGAGCAGTTCGTCGCCGAGCTGGTTCGTGAGCAACTGCTGGCCGTCACCCGCGACGAGTTGCCGTACTCGATCGCCACCCGGGTCACCGAGTGGGAATGGCCACGCATCCGGGTCGACATCGTCGTCGAACGCGACAGCCAGAAGGGCATGGTGATCGGCAAGGGCGGGTCGGTGCTGAAAGAGGTCGGCAAGCGTGCCCGCGCCCAGATGCCGGAAGGCGTCTATCTCGAGTTGCGCGTCAAGGTCGACAAGGACTGGCAGCGTCGCGCCGATCGCGTCGAGCGTCTCGGGTACTGACGCTCAACCGTCCTCGGTCGAAGCGACCGTGGTCGAGGTGGTCGTCGTGGTCTCGGTCGAGGCCGAGCTGCTCACGATCAGATC
>JBPEWX010000265.1:0-2893 GCA_052032235.1 Ilumatobacter sp.
GCTCCTCGCCGAGGTGGGTTGGGACGCTCCGACCCAGGGACTCTTCGGGGCCCCGCCCATCCAGGTCGTGACCGGCCGCCAGGCACACTCGACGGTCCGGAAGTCGTTGGGGTTCGTCGGGCTCGGCTCCGAACGGATCGTGACGGTGCCGTCCGACGATCAGGGCCGATTGCGTGCCGACCTGCTCCCCGATCTCGACCCGGCCGACGGACCGATCCTGGTGTGTGCCCAGGCCGGCGAGGTGAACACCGGAGCGTTCGATCCGTTCGACGAGATCGCCGACTGGACCGAGACTCGCGGTGGCTGGCTCCACGTCGACGGCGCGTTCGGGTTGTGGGCCCTGGCCGATCCGTCGCGCACACACCTCACCGCCGGGCTGACCCGGGCCGACTCGCTGGCCACCGACGGCCACAAGTGGCTGAACGTCACGTACGACTGCGGGATCGCGTTCGTGCAGCGACCCGGCGCGCTCCGGCGCTCCTTCGCTTCGATCGCCGGCTACCTCCCGCCCGCCAGCGGCTTCGAGGCGATGCACCACACGCCCCAGTCGTCGCAGCGTGCCCGCCAGATCGAGGTGTGGGCGGTGCTGCGTGTCCTCGGTCGGACCGGTCTCGCGGCGTTGGTGCAGCGTGGGTGCGACGGCGCCACGGCGATCGCCGAACGACTGGGCGAGAGCGACGGGTTCGAGATCATGAACGAGGTGGTGTTGAACCAGGTGCTCGTCACGTATCGCGACCCGGCGACCACGGCGCGGCTGATCGGGGCCGTGCAGGACGACGGACGGATCTGGTGCGGTCCGACCTCGTGGAACGGGGCGACGGCGATGCGGATCAGCGTGTCGTCGTGGAAGACGACGGTCGACGACGCCCGCCGCGCTGCCGACGTCATCACCGAGCTCGCCGCCTCGCTCGACTGACTCGCCGCCCGCGAGCATGCGAGCATGGGGAACGCAGTGCGCGAAGAAACACACGGCCATGTGCGGCGGCTGACGCTGTGCCGGCCCGAGCGGTACAACACGATCACACCGGAGCTGCGTGACGAACTCGGCACCGCGCTCGACGTGGCCGAGCGCGACCCGAACGTGCGCGTGATCCTGTTCGACGCCGAAGGTCCTGCGTTCTGCGCCGGCTACGGACTCGACTGGTCGACCGACGCCCAGTCCGGCGAAGAGCAACGTGACGAGCGGGTGTGGGATTCGGTGCGCGACCAACACATGATCGGTTCGTTCGCCGACACGTGGGCGAAGTTGCACGACTGCTCGAAGCCGACCGTCGCCGCCGTCCAGGGGTGGTGCATCGCCGGCGGAACCAACATCGTCTTCAACGCTCATCTGATCGTGGCGGGCGAGAGCGCCCGCTTCGGCTATCCACCGTCGCGGGTCTGGGGCATTCCGGAGGCACCGTGGAACTGGGTTGCCCGGATGGGACTCCAGAACGCGCGCCGCTACATGCTCACCGGCGACGAGTTCACGGCGGAGCAGGCGTTGGAGATGGGCGCCGTGCTCGAGGTCGTCCCCGACGACGAGTTGCACGAGCACGCGATGGCCTTGGCGCAACGAATCGCCCAGGTGCCGGGCAACCAGCTCGAGATGATCACCTGGTCGCTGAACGCCGTCGCCGACGAGATGTACGACCCCAAGGCGTCGCGCCGGCTCGGCACCTTGTTCGACGGGGTGGCCCGCCACACCCAGGAAGGACTCGACTTCGTCGAACGATCGCAGGCGGTCGGCTTCCGCGAGGCGGTCCGGGATCGCGACCGCCCCTTCGGCGACTACGGCGAGCGGGGCTCGTGAGCCGCCTCGAGGGCGCCGTCTGCGCCGTCGTCGGCGCCGGGCAGCAGCGCGGTGCGACGATCGGGAACGGACGGGCCACCGCGATCCGATTCGCCGAGGAGGGGGCACGCCTCGTCCTCGTCGATCGTGACGCCGATGCCGTCGAGGCGACGCGGGCTGCGATCGCCGAGCTGGGAGCCGAGGCCGTGTCACTCGTCGTCGACGTGACCGACGCCGGGGCGCCCGAGCGGGTCATCGCCGTAGCGGTGGAGCGGTACGGGCGGCTCGACGTGCTGCAGAACAACGTGGGCATCGGTGCCGGCGACCGGCCACCCCATCGGCTCGAGGAGGACGTGTTCGATCGGATCGTCGAGGTCAACCTGAAGGCGACGTGGCGGCTGTGCAAGGCCGCCATCCCGACGATGCGGGAGCAGCAGCGGGGCGTCATCACCAATGTGTCGTCGATCGCGTCGATCGCCGGTACCCGAATCGCCGCCTATCGGATGTCGAAGGCGGGTGTCGACGCGTTGACGAAGAACGTGGCCGTCACCAACGCCGCGCACGGCATCCGGTGCAACGCCGTGCTCCCCGGCCTGATCGACACGCCCATCGGCGTCGACGCCGCCGCAGCCGCGTCGGGCGTCGACCGCGACGAGTACGCAGCGAAACGAGCAGCGCAGGTGCCGATGCGACGTCAGGGAACGGCCTGGGACGTCGCGAACGCCTCGTTGTTCCTGGCGAGCGACGAAGCCGCCTTCATCACGGGCGTCTGTCTCCCGGTCGACGGCGGCCAGACCGCGAGAATCGGCTGAGCCGCCTCACGCCCGACGGGCGGCGAGGATGGCCTCGAGCAGTTCGGGTGTGGTGGCCACGACCGGCCCACGGCGGGCGGTGTGATCGAGGACGCACAGATCCCGGTCGAACACCTCGGCGGCGACACACCCCGCCTCTTCGGCGATCAGGACCGAGGCGAGATAGTCCCAGACCCCGTGCTGATCGTTCATGTCGACGAAGGCGTCGGTGACGCCGCCGGCCACATTGCAGATGTCGGGTGCCGAGGCGCCCATCGCCCGGAACTGGGCCCAGCCGTAGTGGTGGGTCGGCAGACCCGACACCCCGACG
>JBPEWX010000266.1:0-3264 GCA_052032235.1 Ilumatobacter sp.
CGTCGGGGTCGTGGTCGAGTGCGCGCTCGGCGGCGCCCGCCTGGATGACCATCACGCTCATGCCGTGGGCGACGATGTCGTGCATCTCACGCGCGATCCGGCTGCGTTCGTCGAGGACCGCCTGGCGGGCGAGCAGTTCACGTTCGGCCTCGGCCCGCTCGGCCCGCTGCTGGAGTTCGAGGATCCGCCGCCGCCGGTCGTACACCGCCTCGCCGATGAACGCCGCCGTCAGGTGGATCGTGACGATGCCGAACAGTGCGATGGCGGGCAGGTCTTCCTGCGGAGCGAACACGCCGAGCAGGACCACGGCCGTGAGGACGAGGACGGCGGCGCCCACCCGGCGCCAGACCCGTCGGCGGTCGTCGCCGCCGTGCACGGTTGCGGCATACACCGACAGCAACGTGAACGCATCGAAGTTCGTCGCATAGTCGGCGATCCAGAACGCGATGGTGAAGCCGATGACGCCCAGGAGCGACCACCACACGGCCCGTCGTCGGAACGCGAACGCCGCCGTCTGGCACAGCACGAGTACGACGGCGACGGCGTCGACCGGACGCTGTGATCCGGTCTCGACGGCGCCGAAGAGTCCGGCGACGGCGAAGAAGCCGATGATGCCCGCGAACGCGACGTCGGTCGCGAACGGGTGCTCCTCGGCCGCCCCTCGGAGCGACTGCCACCAACGCGACGGCCCGGTCATCGAGGCCCACGGTAGCCAGGCACGGCCGGTCGGTCGTCGGTCGGCAGGACGATGTGACCTCGTTCTCGCGAACGAGGTTTGGGTTCGGCCGGTCGCCGTGCGACGCTGTGGTCATGAGCCTCCGGCAGACGAACATCGACACCATGCGCGACGGTCTCTTCGACGTGTTGGTGGTCGGTGCCGGGATCAACGGCGCCGTGTCGTCGGCGGCCCTCGCCGGGCGCGGCGCATCGGTCGCGCTGATCGACCGGGGCGACTTCGGCGGGTTCACCTCGCAGGAGTCGTCGAACCTGGTGTGGGGTGGGTTCAAGTACCTCGAGAACTACGAACTGCCCCTCGTGTTCGGCCTCTGCCGGTCACGGAACCGGCTGATGAAGGCCTACCCGGACAACATCAAGGAGATCGGGTTCCTCGCGTCGCTCGGCACGACGGCGCCGTACGCCCCCTGGTTCGCGGGGTTGGGTGCCACGGCGTACTGGGCGATCGGACAGTTCGGCACCAAGCGGCCGAAGGTCTATTCGCCCGACGAGGTCGAGGCGGCCGAACCGGCGGTCAAGACCGACGACATCCGGGGCGCCATCGAGTACTACGACGCCTACCTCGTCGACAACGACTCCCGCTTCGTGTTCTCGTTCGTCCGTTCGGCGATCGAGGCGGGAGCGAGCGTCGCCAACTACGTGGAGCTGGTGTCGGCCGAGCGCGACGGCGATCGGTGGCGGGCGCGACTGCGCGACGTCGACAGCGGTGACGAGTTCGAGACGTCGGCGCGGGTGATCGTCAACGCGGCCGGACCGTTCGTCGACGGGTTGAACCAGGAGTGGGGGCTCACCACCGAGCACCGCATCGTCTACTCCAAGGGCATCCACCTCATCGTGCCGCGCATCACGACGACGAAGCACGATCGGGTCCTGGCCTTCTTCGACGACACGCAGCGCCTCTTCTACGTCATCCCGATGGGTCGGCGTTCGGTCATCGGCACCACCGACACGCGAATCGACACGCCGTTCACCGAGGTCGACGACGACGACCGCAGCTTCCTGCTCGAGCAGATCAACGCACGGCTCGATCTCGACCGCCCGTTGACCGCCGCCGACGTCATCGCCGAGCGGTCGGGCGTGCGGCCCCTCGTCGTCAAGCGTGGTGCGGGCGACCAGCGTGACGTCGACTGGACGTCGCTCTCGCGGAAACACGAGATCGAGCGCGACGACGAGCGCAACGTCGTCACCGTGTTCGGTGGCAAGCTCACCGACTGCCTCAACGTCGGCGAGGAGGTCTGCGCCGAGGTCGAGGAGCTCGGGGTGCCGCTCGAGGACGACCTGCGCAACTGGTACGGCGAGCCGGCGAAGGCGACCCGTGACGAGTTCTTCCGCCAGGCGCGCCTCATGAAACTCGACCGGTTGCGTTCCAAACCCGACACCGAGCCGTTGTCCGATCGTCTCTGGCGGCGCTACGGGCGCCGAGCGTTCGCGCTGATCGAGGCGATCCGTGCCGACCCGTCGATGGGGGAGGACATCATGGGATCGGCCGATTATCTGCGTGCCGAACTCCACAACGCCGCCGAACACGAGATGATCGTGCGCCTCGACGACTTCATGCGCCGCCGGTCGAAGATCGACCTCGTGGTCAGCGACGAAGCGATCGCATCGTCACCCGGCCTCCGTGAGGTGGCCGAGATCCTGTTCGGCGACGACGCACAACGTCGACTCGACGAGTACTTCGACGCCTGATCAGTTCGATCGGCTGTCGTGCACCCGGTCGGGTGTGACGGGCCGCAGTCCGGTCGTGCGGTCCTCGACGAGTTCGGCCTGCACGTCGATCACGACGTCGGCGTCGGCGTGGAGGTACACGCACACCGTCCCGTCGGTCGGCGCAGCGATCGCCAGGTTGGCGACCGCCTTGCCGGGCACGTAGTTGACGTTGCTCGTCGGGGCGACGCCGTCGACGAGTTCGTCGCAGGCACCCACCCAGGCGTGGCCGGGTGCGGTCGCCCGGGCGATGGTGAGTGTCACGGCGGCGGCGGGGGCGTCGGTGCCCAGGTCGACCTCGAACGCTCGGCCACCGGACGGACGGCCCTCGCACCACGAGTCGGTGCACAGTCGCGTGTCGAGGACGCGACGGGCCGGTTCGACGCGCCAGCCCAAGCCCTCGTCGGCGACGAGTCGACCGAGTTCGTCGACGATCACGTGCGTCGCCCGGTGGACCCACACGCACGAGCCGTCGTCGTCGTTGTCGAGCAGGACCATGTTCGCCCGGGTCGTGCCTTCGACGTAGTTGATGTTGGAGAACTGGTTGGTGGCCACGTCGGCGCACTTGGCGGCCTGTGCGTGACCGGGCCCTTGGCTGGCGGCCACGGTGAGGTTGGCGATGCGGGCGGCGGTGTCGTCGGTCGGGACCTGCGCGGACGCCTGATCCGCGACGGGCGCCCGGCTCTCGGTGGTCCGGGTGTCGAGGAGGCGGACCGGTGAGGACGGGTCGAACCAGAGCCGATCGCCGGTCGACGTCAGGTAGCCGACGACGTCGACGACGCTGTGGACGTCGGTCGACCGGTAGACGCAGAACCGCCCGGA
>JBPEWX010000267.1:0-3819 GCA_052032235.1 Ilumatobacter sp.
TCGCGAACGCGGTCACGAGCACGGCCCGTTCGGCGGCGAGTCGGATGTCGGCGGCGAGCGCGATCGAGAGTCCGGCGCCGGCGGCGGCGCCGGGCAAGGCAGCGACCACCGGCTTCGGGAACTCGTGCAGGGCCAACGACACCGTGCGCTGCAGACGCCGAAGGTGGTCGATCCCGTCCTCGAGCCCGGCGGGCCGACCGGCTCGGTGGCCGCCCGCTTGGTTGGCGTCGTTCATCTGCTTGACGTCACCGCCCGCACAGAACGCCCCGCCGTTGCCCGTGACCAGGACGACGCGCACGTCGGGGTCGGCCGCCAGCACCGGGAGCGCGGCGTCGAAGCCGCCGTACACCGCGTCGGAGAGCGCGTTGCGTCGCTCCGGCCGGTTGAACGTGATGATGCCGACGTGCCCCTCGACGCGTGCGAGGAGGTCGTCGGTCCCGGTGTCGATGTCGCGAGCCATCCCGCGAGCTTGGCATTCGGTCGGCGCTCGATGTCGAGTCGGTGACGCCGCGAGCGCCGGACGGTCGCGCGACAATGCAGATCATGACGCTGGCGCTGAAGGACGGTTACGACACCGGTGTGCAACTCGCCGACGATCCGCAGGTGTGGGTGTTCGACAACTTCCTCACGCCCGACGAGTGTCTGCACATCGTCGAGTTGGCCGAACCCCGCATGGACGATGCGCTCGTCAGCCGGCTCGGGACGAACACGGCGTCCAATCGTCGCACCGGGCAGGTGGCCTGGGTCAGGCACGACGAGGACGACGTGGTCCGCGGCGTGATCGGGCGGGTGAGCGAACTCGTCGCCGTTCCGGCGAACCACGCCGAGAACCTGCAGGTGATCCACTACGGCGAAACCGAGGAGTACCAGTCGCACTTCGACGCCTGGGACATCGAGACCGACAAGGGGAAGGAGAAGACGGCGCGCGGCGGCAACCGAGCCGTCACGGCGCTGCTCTACCTCAACGAGGTCGACGGCGGCGGTGGCACCGGCTTCCCGAAGCTCGATCTCGAGGTCGACGCCATCCCCGGCCGGATGGTGATCTTCCACAACCTGTACGAGGGGTACAGCACCCGCCATCGCAAGTCGTTGCACGGCGGCCTGCCGGTGACGGCGGGGGAGAAGTGGGCGTGCAACCTCTGGTTCCGTGAGCAGCCCTATCAGGGTGTCGCGGCACCCGCGAAGCCGTCGGCGAGGGCGGCCACCCGGCCGGCGCCGGACACCGCGGCGAACCGGGCGGCCCGCCGGCGCGCCCAGCGGGCCAGCCGCAAACGCAACCGCTGACCTCGAGGGTCGTCAGGCGAGATCGAGGTCGTCGCCCTGGTACTCGTCGAGGGCGGAGCCGAGCCAGGCCGCGGAGCCGGCGAGGCCGATCAGCGACGGCAGGACGGCACCGGAGCCCTTGTTCTTGCCGAACAGCGCCGAGCCGAGGCCGATGACCGCAGCGAGAGTCGACAGGGAGGCGGCGGCGAGGTTGAGGGTGCGCTTGTCGAGTTGCATCACGGGTCATCTTGGCAGACGGGTCGGCCTGAGCGAACCCGCCCCGCTCACCACTTGCCGGGAACGGCGCCGACCCGATCGAACGACCCGCCGAGCACGACGCCGAGCTCCCGCTCCTCACCGGGACCCAGCTGGATCGCCGGTCGACCGTGCGCGAAGCGGTAGTTGTCGATGACGGCGACGTCGCCGACCCGCCAGTCGATCGGCGTGCCGAACCGGTCGTAGACGTCGACGAAGGTGCGGAGTTCGTCGGCCGTGAAGTCGGAGTCGTCACCGAACGTCATCCACAGCGGACGTTGCCCGGGCGGGAGCTGCTCGACGAGCGGCCAGGCGTCGAACCACAGGTAGTGGTCGGCGACGCTGCAGTAGAGCAGGTTGCGGTCGACCGACGGCGTGTACTCGAACGCCGAGGTGTAGTAGCGCGTGCGCAGGAGTCGGTCGGGACCCCACTCGGTCGAGAGGCCTTGGTCGTGCGCGCGCTGCACGGCCTCCTCGGCGTCGTCGGTGCCGAGCGATTGTTGCCAGTGGTTGTAGACCCCGATCGGCTCGCGACCGACGAACGCCTCGCGGTCGGTGAGGTCGCGGCGGTAGCAGACGCCCAACTCGGCCAGCTTGCGGCCGAGTTCGGTGTCGAGGATCGCCTCGGTGGCGCGCACGTTGTCCGCGACGAAGGTGGCACCACGGCCGGGCAGCGCCGCCCGGCACGTGAAGGCGATCGCACTGGTGCTCGTGCCGACGTACGCCATCTCGTGGTGGTAGTGCAGCCAGGCCGAGAGCGGCGCGCCGATCTCGTACACGTTCGGGGCGATCGATCCGCGTGGGTTCGCACCGGCCCGGTAGGGCATCTCGGCATCGAGCACGTGCTTCGCGACGAGGCGCATGGCCACGTGATCGGTGATCCCGGTACCGACGGCGTGGACGAGGCCGACGCGTTCGTAGGTGGCGCGCATGGCCGCTGCGAAGTCGCCGTCGGGATCGGTGAGGGTCGTCGGGTCGAAGCGTCGGGCGTCGACCTGGTACGTGGCCGGGTCGAGCGCGGCGGTTCCGGTCCAGAAACGTGGTTCGATCGGCGTCGGCCGAGTCGCCAAGGTGTCGCTCATCGGAGCACTCCAGCGGGGCAGAGGTGTGCGGGTCGACGGCCAGCGTAACGACCGGGTCCCTATTTGTCGACAAGTTTGGTCGGATTTGTCGGGTATCGCGCGAACCCGCTGGTCAGACAGGATGTGTGCGCTCGTCGTCGAGGGGGCGCGTGACGTCGATCGCCAGGTCGACGAACCGTCGGACCGCGGGCGGGACGGCCGGCCCTTCCCGCCAGACGACGACGATCGTGCGCGGTTCGACGGCGTCGGCGAGCTCGTGGACGCCGATCGCCGGGTCGTGTCGGTCGACCGAGAGGCGGGGCATGACCGCAACGCCACGTCCGGCCCGCGCCATCGCCTGGACGGTCGCGTTGTCGATCGAGCGGAACACCACGTTCGGGTGATGACCCACCCCTCGCAGGCCGCGTTCGATGTCGATCTGGCACACGTCGTCGAGCGGTTGTGCGATCAGATCGTGGCGAACGACATCGGCCGACGAGACGGGGCCGTCGGGGAAGGTGCCGGCCGGGGCGACGACCACATACGGGTCGTGGAACAACAGTTGCTCACGGAACGGGTGCTCGAGGTGATCGCCGACGAGGAACCCGGCGTCGAGTTCGCGTCGCTCGATCAGCTCGACGATCTTGCTGGGGTCGTCGGTCTCGATCAGGTCGAGTTCGATGTCGGGGAGTTCGGTCGCCAACGCCCGTGCGACGAGGGGCAGAACCTTCACCGACACGCTCTGGAACGAGCCCACGCGGAGCCTGCCGCGTTCGCCCGACCGCAGCGCCGCCAGTCGGTCGTCGGCTGCCCGCATCTCGGCCGCGATCGTGTTCGCGTACTCGCGGAGGGCCACCCCGGCGTCGGTGAGCTCGACCGGGCGGGGGCCGCCGGGTCGGAGGAACAGGGGGATGCCGGCGGCACGTTCGAGCGCAGCGATCTGCTGGCTGACCGCCGACTGGGTGTAGCCGAGTCGGTCGGCGGCGCGGCCGAACGACCGCTCGTCGGCGACGGCGAGGAAGGTGAAGAGGTGTCGGAGCTCGATCTGGCCCATCAACATGTCGATCAGCGTAGCTGATGGACTCGATCATGGATTATCGATGGAAGGAATCGTAGAACGTCCGTATCGTCGATCACATGGACGCACGCCTCACCCTCCCCGAACTCGACCGGCTCGCCCATGGCATCGACCGTGACGGCATCGCCGCCCACGAACGCGATGCCGAGATGCTCGCTCGTC
>JBPEWX010000268.1:0-1657 GCA_052032235.1 Ilumatobacter sp.
CACCGCCGACCACCGCACCACCGTCGAGCGCACCGGCGACCAGTGCACCGTCGACGAGCGCACCGCCGACCGGACCCAGGGTGATCGCGGTCGGCCGGATCGACGACTGCCGGTTCGGGAGCGATTGCCTGGTCGTCGGATTCCTGATCGACGGGTTCGACGTCGCACCGACCGAGTACGTGTGCGAGTTCGCCGACGGTGAACGCATCTCATTCGGGTTCGTCGGGGGCGGCGCCGAGACGGCGTGCAGCGCTCGGAGCGCGTCACCGTCGATCACCATCGAGGTCGCCGGGGTGCGATCGAACACCGTCACGCCCGACGACCTCGGCCCGTTGGGCTAGGCCGGGATCAGCTCGCGCTCGTCGCCGGCGGGACGACCGTCCTCGAACTCCTGCGCCGGAAGGCCCGCCACGCCTTCCATGTCGACCGCCGGCAGGCGTCGGTCGAGCCAGCCGGGCAGCCACCAGTTGGCGTCGCCCATGAGTTTCATCGAAGCGGGCACCAGGACGCACCGCACGATCGTGGCGTCGACCAGGATCGCGGTCGCCAGACCGAGCCCGAACATCTTGGTGACCGGGTCGTCGCCGAGCACGAAGCCACCGAACACCGAGATCATGATCAGCGCTGCGGACGTGATGACGCGTGCCGTCGATCCGAGGCCGGCGATGACCGCCTCGTCGTTGTCGCCGGTGGCGACGTACTCCTCCCGCACCCGCGACAGCAGGAAGACCTCGTAGTCCATCGACAGGCCGAACAGGACCGCGAACATGAACATCGGGATGAACGAGACGATCGGCACCGTGGTCTCCAGACCGATCAGCTCCTTGCCCCAGCCCCACTGGAACACCATGACGAGGACGCCGTAGGCGGCGCCGATGCTGAGGAGGTTGAGGATCGCCGCCTTGAGGGGGACGAGGACGGAGCGGAACACGATCGTGAGCAGCAGGAACGACAGGACGATCACCGCAGCGATGAACCACGGCAGCCGGTCGCTGACCCGCATGGCGACGTCACCGAAGTTGGCGGTCTGACCGCCGACGTGGGCGGTGGCCGCCGACCCGTCGACGGCATCGGGCAGCACCTCGCCACGGAGCCGCTCGACCGTCTCGAAGGTCGCGTCGTCCTGCGGCGCCGAGGTCGGGAACGCGATCACGGTGCCGACCTCGGGCCCGACCTCCGGTGGGGCGACCGCTGCGATGCCCGGGTCGGTGGCGACGGCGGCGGCCACCTCGTCGACGACGGCGACGTCGCCACCGTGGTCGACCGCGACGACGAGGGGTCCGTTGATGCCGGCGCCGAAGCCCTCGGCGACGAGGTCGTACGCGCGTCGCTGCGTGGTCGATTCGGGTTGGGTGCCCTCGTCGGGGAAGCCGAGCTGGAGGGCGAGCACCGGGGCGGTCATGGCGAGCAGTGCGACCGTCGTGACGATCGCGTACGGCCAGGCGTGCCGTGTCACATGGTTGCCCCAGCGGCGCCAGCCCGGTCCGACGTCTCCGGCCGTGTGTCCACGACGGTGGATGCCGAGCCGGTTGATCCAGTGACCGCTGAGGCCCAGGAACGCCGGCAGGATGGTGATGGACGCGATCACCATGATCAGCACGATCACCGAGGTGGCGACCCCGGCGGCGGTCATGAACGGGACGCCGGCGACGCCGAG
>JBPEWX010000269.1:0-5405 GCA_052032235.1 Ilumatobacter sp.
ACGGCGTCGGCGGTGACCGTGCACGTCACACTCTGAGCACCGCTGACCGGGAACGCGTATGCGGCGTCGCCGATCTCCGCCGTCGGGTCGGAGCCGCCGCCGGCGGGGTCGCAGTTGACCGCCAGCCGGGCGTCGACCATCTCGGCATTGGCGACGTCGAAGTCGACCACGCGGGCGACCTGCCCCTCGTACGACAGCGCGCCGTCGCCGATCGTGAACGTGCCGTCGCGGGCGATCGACTCGGCCGTATAGCGCGTGTTGTCGCCGCCCGGAGCAAAGGTCGTCGTGAGGAACCAGGTGCCGTCCTGCGGTGCACCCTGCACGAGGAGGTCGTGCCCGTCGGCGGTCTGGAAGTTGACGCTCACCTGTGCGTCGGTCACCGTGCACTGGACGTTGATCGAACCACTCGCCGCCCAGTCGAGACGCTCACCGTCGAGTTCGACGAAGGCCGTCCCTGGTTCGGCGGTGAACGGCGGCGCGCCCACGACCACGAGCGCGTCGACGTCGGACGGATCGCCCGACGGAGCGTCGCCACCCGAGTCGGCTCCGTTGTCGTCGCTCGCACCGTCGCCGTCGCTGGCCGACGCATCCGCGGTGGTGCCACCGTCTGCATCGTCGTCACTGCCGCCGCACGCGGTCGTGACGACCGCCAGTGCGGCGATCGCCAGCATGCGACGGCCTCGCCGTGTCGCAGTCGTGCCCATGTGCCCGCTCCCTTCTTCCCGCCGGAAGTGTGTGCTCACGCTAGTTCTCGGACGGTTCACCGACCAGCGGTTTCGCCGGTCACCCGGATGGGTAACACTGGAGGGGTGATGTTGCGCGCCTTGCCGATGATGAGTCCCCCCACTCGAACGGCCGAAGGGCGGTGCCGGCGATGAGCAAGATGCCCAAACGTCGCCCCGCTCGTGCGGTGATCGAGCCCGTCTCGCCCGTCGTCGACGGTGGCCGATTCCCCGCCAAGGCCGCGCTCGGCGAACCCGTCGAGGTGAACGCCGACGTGTTCGGGGAAGGACACGACGCGATCGACGCAGCGGTTCGCTGGCGTCACGCCCCGGTCGTGGGCACCGCCGGACCGTGGCAACAGACCCCGATGCGGTACGTCGTCAACGACCGATGGACGGCGTCGTTCGTGCCGACCGAACTCGGACGGCACCAGTACGAGATCGTCGCCTGGTCGGATCACGTCGAGTCGTGGCGTCACGGCACCGAACGCAAAGCCGACGCAGGCGTCGACATCTCCGTCGAGCTCCTCGACGGAGAGCGGATCGCCGAGCAGCTCCTCACGGCGGCCAAGAAGTCGAAGCCCCGCATCGACGACGACGTCGAGACGCTCGAGCGGCTCCTCGCCGCCATCCGCGACGGCGACGTCGCGGTGCTCCACGACGAGGCCTGGCCACGGCTGTCGCATCGCTACATCGACCGCAAGCCGACGGCCTCGAGCCCGAAGTTCGACGTCGACGTCGACCCCGAGCGGGCCCGCTTCAGCGCGTGGTACGAGTTCTTCCCCCGCTCCCCGTGGAACGGCGACGCACCGGCCGACGAGCACGCCACCCTGCGCGACGCGATCGACCGACTCGACCGCGTCGAGGCCATGGGCTTCGACGTGCTCTACCTCCCGCCGATCCATCCGATCGGCGAGATCAATCGAAAGGGTCGCAACAACACGACCGAGGCGGCACCCGGCGACGTCGGCAGCCCGTGGGGCATCAGCGACCACTACGCCGTCCACCCCGACCTCGGCACCCTCGACGACGTCGAGGCGTTGGCGACGGCCGCACGCGAACGAGGCATCGAACTCGCGCTCGACATCGCGTTCCAGTGCACGCCCGACCACGTCTGGGTCGACGAGCACCCCGAGTGGTTCAAGCATCGGGCCGACGGCACGATCCAGTACGCCGAGAACCCGCCGAAGAAGTACCAGGACATCTACCCGATCGACTTCGAGACCGACGACTGGGAAGCGCTCTGGACCGAACTGGCGAACGTGATCCGTTTCTGGATCGACCGGGGTGTGACGATCTTCCGCGTCGACAATCCGCACACCAAGGCGTTCCCGTTCTGGGAGTGGGCGCTCGGCTCGATCCGCGCCGATCACCCCGAGACGATCTTCCTCGCCGAGGCGTTCACCCGCCCACGGGTCATGGAACGACTCGCCAAGATCGGCTTCAACCAGTCGTACACCTACTTCGCCTGGCGGCGCTCCGCGTGGGAGCTCCGCGAGTACTTCGGCGATCTGTCGACGCGCACCATCGACTACTACCGACCGAACGCCTGGCCGAACACACCCGACATCCTCACCGACCAACTCCAGCACGGCGGTCGCCCCGTGTTCGCGGTACGCGCCGTCCTGGCCGCGACGCTCTCTGCGAACTGGGGTATCTACGGCCCGGCGTTCGAGGTGGTCGAACAGCGTGCGATCCGGCCCGGCTCCGAGGAGTATCTCGACTCGGAGAAGTACCAGACCCGGCAGTGGGACCTCGACTCCCCCGACTCGCTCGAACCGCTCGTCACGAAGCTCAACGAGATCCGCCGTGACCAGCCGGCGCTCCACCATCTGCGCACCCTGCGGTTCCACGACGTCGACTCCGACGGCCTGCTGTGTTTCACCAAGACCGATCCGCTCGGCGAGGGCGACCCGGTCCTCGTGATCGTCAACCTCAACGGATACGAGCCGCACAGCGGCTTCGTGCACATCGACCCGGCGACGTTCGACCTCGGCATCGGCGACGACGACGAGTTCGTCCTCGACGACCTGCTCGGCGGCGGCGTCTATCGCTGGCGGGGGTGGCACAACTACGTCGAGCTGAGTCCCGGTCGCACCGGCTACGCCCACGTGTTCGCCGTGCGCCCGGCCGACCGATGAGTGGCCCGGGTGCCGTGCCGGCACGACCGACTGCCACCTCGGCGACGATCGAGAAGGGACATGCCCCGATGAGCAACGACTGGTTCCGCGACGCCGTCATCTACGAGTTGCACGTGCGTGCGTTCGCCGACTCCGACGGCGACGGCACGGGCGACTTCGACGGACTGACCTCCCGCCTCGACTATCTGGTCGACCTCGGCATCACCGCGGTCTGGTTGCTGCCGTTCTACCCGTCGCCGCTGCGCGACGACGGGTACGACATCGCCGACTACCGGGTGGTCAACCCGACGTACGGCAACATGCGGTCGTTCAAGCGGTTCCTCAAGGCCGCGCACGAGCGCGGCCTCAAGGTCATCACCGAGCTCGTGATCAACCACACCAGTGATCAGCACCCGTGGTTCCAGCGGGCGCGCCGGGCGCCGAAGGGGTCGCCCGAACGCGACTTCTACGTGTGGACCGACGACCCGTCGGAGTACTCCGACGCCCGCATCATCTTCCAGGACTTCGAAGGCTCGAACTGGACCTACGACCCGGTCGCCGAGCAGTACTACTGGCACCGGTTCTACCACCACCAGCCCGACCTCAACTTCGACAATCCCGCCGTGGTCGACGCGGTCAAGGAGCTGCTCGACTACTGGCTCGACCTGGGCGTCGACGGGCTCCGCCTCGACGCGATCCCGTACCTGTTCGAACGCGAGGGTACGAACTGCGAGAACCTGCCCGAGACGCACGCCGTCCTCAAGGACCTCCGTGCCCACATGGACAAGCGCTACGGCGATCGGATGTTCCTCGCCGAGGCGAACCAGTGGCCCGAGGACGCCGCCGCCTACTTCGGCGACGGCGACGAGTGCCACATGAACTTCCACTTCCCCCTCATGCCGCGGATGTTCATGTCGCTCCAGATGGAGAACCGCACCCCGATCATCGACATCCTCGAACAGACACCGCAGCCGCCCGAGGGCTGCCAGTGGGCGACGTTCCTGCGCAACCACGACGAGCTGACGCTCGAGATGGTCACCGACGAGGAGCGTCAGCTGATGCTGCGCGCCTACGCCCGCGACAACGAGATGCGGATCAACCTCGGCATCCGGCGCCGGCTCGCTCCCCTGCTCGGCAACGACCGCCGCAAGATCGAGCTGCTCAACGTGCTGCTGTTCTCGCTGCCGGGCACACCGGTCCTCTACTACGGCGACGAGATCGGAATGGGCGACAACGTCTACCTCGGCGACCGTGACGGCGTCCGAACGCCCATGCAGTGGACCGCCGACCGCAACGCCGGCTTCTCCACGTCGAACCCGCACCGCTTGTACCTGCCGCTCATCACCGAGCAGGGGTACCACTACGAGGCGGTCAACGTCGAGACCCAACAGGACAACCCGGCCTCGCTCCTGTCGTGGATGCGCCAGCTGATCGGCCTGCGCAAGCGTCAGCCGGTCCTGGCACGAGGCGACATCGAGTTCGTCGAGCCCGACAACCCGCACGTGCTCGCGTTCACCCGCAGCCTCGACGGCCAGGCCCCGTTCCTGTGCGTCGCGAACCTGTCCCGCCTCGCCCAGGACGTCGAGCTCGACCTGCGCGCTTTCGCACAGCACACGCCGGTGGAGGCCTTCGGCCAGACGCGCTTCGCCCCGATCGGCGACGGCCACTACCACCTGACCCTGGCGCCGTACGGCTTCTTCTGGTTCACGTTGCAGCCGCCGGTCGAGACGGCCGGCGCACCGTCCGAACTGCCGACGCTCACGGGCACGTGGGCCGAGATGTTGCGTCGACGTGCCGCGCTCACACGCGCGCTCGGCCGTTGGATGCCGACCCGACGGTGGTACGCCGGCAAGGAGCTGCGGGTCCGCGACATCACGATCGAGGACACGATCTCGCTCCGCCACCCCGACACCGACGTCGCGCTCCTGATCGTCCGGGTGTCGTTCACCGAGGGCGACGACCATCGCTACGCGGTGCCGCTCATGCGGGCCGACGGCACGGCGGCGCACACGGTCGCCACCGAGACGCCCGGCGCGATCGTCGCCGAGTTGGCCGACGGCAGCCTGCTGGTCGACGCCATGGCCCATCCCGAAGGCGCGTCCTCCGTCGTCGCGGCGGCGCTGTCCCGCCGCACCGCAACCGGCCGCCACGGTGGCCTGCGTGGCCGTCCCCGCCGAAACCGGGCGGCGGCCCCGCTGCGGTCGGCGACCGATGTGCACGTGCTCGGGGTGGAGCAGTCGAACTCGTCGGTGCTCGTCGGCAACGACTACATCGCGAAGCTCATCCGGCGATTGGAGGCCGGCCCGAACCCTGATGTCGAACTCGTCGGTCACCTCGCGGCGCGCGGTTTCGCTCACGTGCCGGGGCTGGTCGCGACGGCCGACGTGTCGCTCTCGAACGAGCAGCAGCCCGCCGACGTCGTGGTGGTCCACGACGCCGTCGCGAACGACGGCGACCTGTGGAGTTCGATGCTCGACGAGCTGTCGCTCGAGATCGAGCAGACCGACACGCTCGACGTCGATCACGGGTCGTCGGCGTGGCTGGCCGACCTGCTCGGCCGCCG
>JBPEWX010000027.1:0-2928 GCA_052032235.1 Ilumatobacter sp.
GGTGGCGATCGCCACGATCATCGGGGCGACGACGAGGAACCCGAACACGGCGACGCCGACGGTCCGCTCGATCCGTTGCCGTGTCGTCGGCGCGGCCTGACCTCCGCCTGTCTCGTCCACCGTCTCGGACACTACGTGCTGCGAGTGGACGGGACGTGGCGAACGGACCGCGTGGTCGGGCGGTTGCTCGCGTAGGATCGGGCGCACATGTTCGTCAAGATCTGTGGGATCACCAACGAGGACGACGCGCTCTTCGCCGTTGCCATGGGTGCCGACGCGGTCGGCTTCATCTTCGCCCCGTCGCAGCGCCAGGTCGCGCCGCAGGTGGTGTACGACATCACCCGCCGGCTCCCGCCCGAGGTACTGACGGTGGGCGTGTTCAAGGACGAGCATCCGTCGCGGGTCGTCGAGATCGCCAACAAGTCGGGCGTGAAGGCCGTCCAGTTGCACGGACGCGAAACGGCCGAGCAGACACGCGAGATCGCCCACAACGTGCGGTACGTCATCAAGGCCTTCGGCGCCGATTCGCCGTATCTGTCAAAGGCCGATCAGTACGGCACCGACCTGGTGATGGTCGACTCACCGGGCGGCGGCACCGGCAAGCTGTTCGACTGGCACGTCGTGAGCGACGTTCCCGACTCGGTGCGTCTGATCCTGGCCGGCGGCCTCGACCCCGACAATGTCGCATCGGCGATCCGGGCCGTCGAACCGTGGGGCGTCGACGTCGCCTCCGGCGTCGAGTTGTCGCCCGGCAAGAAAGACCCGAGCAAGGTCCGGCGCTTCATCGCGAACGCACGTGCTGCCGCCCCGACGCCGTATCTCGGCCCCGACGATCTGCCCTACGACTGGGCCGACGAATAATCCCGCCCCCGACCACGGACCGTTCCCATGACCGACACCACCCCCTTCGATGCCGACTCCCTCATGTCCGAACCCGACCCGACGGGTCGGTTCGGCGAGTTCGGCGGCCGCTTCGTCCCCGAAACCCTGGTGCCCGCCTGCCAGCAACTCGAGGCCGGATTCCGTGAGGCGTGGTCCGACCCCGAGTTCCGTGACGAGCTCGACACGATCCTGCGTGACTACGCCGGGCGGCCGTCGATGCTCACCGAGTGCTTCCGCCTGAGCGAAGAGCTCGGCGTCCGCGTCTTCATGAAGCGCGAAGACCTGAACCACACCGGTTCGCACAAGATCAACAACGTGCTCGGGCAGGCACTCCTCGCCAAGCGGATGGGCAAGCAACGGCTCGTCGCCGAGACCGGCGCCGGCCAACACGGTGTGGCCACGGCGACCGCCGCGGCGTTGATGGGGCTCGACTGCAAGGTGTACATGGGTGCCGTCGACGTCGAACGACAGGCGCTCAACGTGTTCCGGATGCGGCTGCTCGGCGCCGAGGTCGAGGCCGTGCACTCCGGATCGAAGACGCTCAAGGACGCCGTCAACGAGGCGATGCGCGACTGGGTCGCGACGGTCGACGGGTCGCACTACTGCCTCGGTTCGGTCATGGGGCCGCACCCGTACCCGTGGATGGTGCGCCAGTTCCACCGGGTGATCGGCGACGAGGCCCGCGAGCAGTGCCGTGCGGCCACCGGGGGCGATCCCGACGTGGTCGTCGCCTGCGTCGGCGGCGGCTCCAACGCGATCGGCATCTTCACCGGCTTCGTCGACACCGACGCCCGACTGGTGGGTGTGGAGCCCGCCGGGGGAGCGGCGGTTCGCCACGGCGTGCCGGGCGTCGTCCACGGCATGCGCAGCTACCTGATGCAGGACGAGTACGGCCAGGTCGAGGAGGCGCTGTCGATCTCGGCCGGCCTCGACTATCCGGGCGTCGGGCCCGAACACTCGTGGCTGTCGTCGATCGGTCGGGCCGAGTACCCGAACGTCACCGACGACGAGGTCGTCGAAGCCTTCCAGCTGCTGTCCCGCACCGAGGGCATCATCCCGGCGCTCGAGTCGGCGCACGCCATCGCATGGCTGAGCCGTGAGGCGCACACGATCCAGGGCCAGACCGTCGTGGTCAACCTGTCGGGTCGTGGCGACAAGGACGTCGCACAGATGATGGACGTGCTCGGCGATCGGGGCGAGGCGTGAGCGAGACGTTCGGCCGCATCGAGACCGAGTTCCGCGCCAAACGCGACGCCGGCCGCAAGCTGCTCGTCCCGTACATCACCGGTGGCTACCCGGGCTGGCAGGACGCGATCCGCGCCTGTGCCGCACAGGGCGCCGACGCCGTCGAGATCGGGATCCCGTTCTCCGACCCGGTGATGGACGGACCGGTCATCCAGCAGGCGTCGCAGGCGGCGCTCGATCGCGGGGCGACGCCGCAATCGGTCCTCGACGAGGTGCCACGGCTCGACGTCGAGATCCCGCTGCTGGTGATGACGTACTACAACCTGGTGCACCACGACGGCCACCGCCGGTTCGCGCACCGGCTCGTCGAGGCCGGCGTCTCGGGTTGCATCCTGCCCGACCTCCCGCTCGAGGAGTCCGAGCCGTGGACCCGGGCCGCCGATCACGAAGGCGTCGAGACCGTCATGCTCGCCGCACCGACGGCACCGGACGATCGCTTGCCGCGAGTCGCCGCCCGTGCCCGCGGCTTCCTGTACTCGGTCGGTTTGCTCGGGGTCACGGGTGAGCGCGACGAACTCGCTGCCACCGCGACCGCCCTCGCCGGACGCCTGAAGGCGATCACCGACGTGCCGGTGCTCGTCGGTGTCGGCGTCTCGAACGCCGACCAGGCCTACGAGGCCACTCGCGTCGCCGACGGGGTGATCCAGGGTGCCTCGATGATGCGCCGGCTCATCGACCACGGCCCCGATGCCGTCGGCGAGTACGTCGCCGAGGTGCGCGCCTCGATCGACCGGAGCTGAGTCCACCGGTCCGACCAGGCCGGTGCTCGACCTCGAGCGGACGCGAAACGGGGAACCGGCG
>JBPEWX010000270.1:0-8434 GCA_052032235.1 Ilumatobacter sp.
CACCGGACACGCCCGGGGTCCCGGCATCGGCCAGACTGGAGGTCGTGACCACGACCGAGTTCCCGTGGCGGCGCTTCTTCGAGGATGCACCGGTCCCGATGTCGGTGATCGACGCGTTCGGCCGACAGGTCGCCTGCAACGCGGCATACGCCTCGATGTTCGGTTACACGGTTCAGGAGATGCTCGACCTCGACGTCGGCCGGATCAGCCGGCCCGACGATCACGAGTGGACGACCTCGTACCTGATGCGCCTCACCAACGGCGACCTCGAATCGTTCGAGACCGACAAGCGGTACATCCATCGCGACGGCACCGAGTTCGTACGACACCTGAGCGTCGCCCGTCTCGCCGACGAGGCCGGGGTGTGCGAGTACCTCCTCGGGGTCCTGTCGCCGGCGACGCGCGACCGTGCTGTGGGCGGTGAGACCACCGCGGAGCGCCTGCTCGCCTACACCGATGGTTCGATCACGCTCGTCGGCCCCGACGGCCGGATCAAGTTCAGCAAGGGGGAGTTGGTCGAAGTCGCCGGCTACCCGACCACCTTCTGGGCCGACCGCGACATTCGTGATCTCTTCCCGGGTGGCGAGTTCGCCGATCTGGTCGCCGACCACCACGAGTTCCTCGACACACCCGGGGCGTCGTTCGAGACCGAGGTGGAACTCGAGCGCGGTGACGGCCGGCGCCAGCTGAGCTCCGTCAAGGCGCACAACTGCACCGACGACGACCTGCTCGACGGCTACGTGCTCACCACCCGCGACATCACGGCCGAACGCGCTCACGTCGAAGACCTGGCCAAGCGGCATCAGACCGCCGAAGAGGTGGCAGACGCTCAGACGAGGCTCCTGGCCACGGTGAGCCACGAGTTGCGTAACCCGTTGCACGCCGTACGAGGACTGGCCGAGATCCTGAGCCGTGAAGACCTCCCGCCGCGCGCCGCCGAACTGGCCGACGGGCTCGTCCGACAGCTGTCCGGGTTGACCCACGTCACTCAAGATCTGCTCGACGCAGCCCGCCTCGACGCCGGCAAGGTCGAGATCTTCCCGGTCCCGACCGAACTCGACTCCCTCGTCGGCGACGTCGTCGGGCTCGGCAACGCCGCAGCGATCGACAAGCCGGTGACGGTCAGCCACCGGATCGCCCGTGACGTTCCGGAGTGGGTGATGGCCGACGACGGTCGCCTCCGTCAGGTGCTGTCCAACCTCGTCGGCAACGCCGTCAAGTTCACCGAGTCCGGCACGGTCCAGATCGTGGTTCGTCGCGAGGGCGATGGAGCGCTCGTGATCTCGGTCATCGACACCGGCGCCGGCATCCCCGCCGACGAGCAGGCGGCCGTGCTCGAACCGTTCCGCGTCGCGTCGACGGCCGGTGAGGCCCGAGGTGCGGGACTCGGTCTGTCGATCGTGCAGCGCCTCGTGACCGCCATGGGCGGTCGAGTGACCCTGACCAGCAAGATCGGGGAGGGCACCCGCTTCGATGTCGTCATTCCACTGCGCACCGCCAAGGCGCCCGAGACGCAACAGACCGACGAACTCCCGCCCGGACTGCGGGTGCTCGTCGTCGAGGACAACCCGGTCAACCAGCAACTGGCACGGAGCCAGCTCGACCGACTCGGTGTCGAGGCGGTCATCGTCGACCGGGGCGAGGCGGGCCACGCCATGCTGCTCGACCCCGACGCCGGCCGCTTCGATGCGGTCTTCATGGACCAGCAGCTGCCCGGCTGGAACGGCACCGAGGCAACCGAACACATCCGAGCCGAAGGCGGCGAACTTGCGACGATCCCGATCATCGGCTTGTCGGCGTCGGCGTCGTCCGACGATCGCGACGCCTTCCTCGCGTCCGGGATGACCGACTTCGTGGCGAAGCCGGCGTCGCTCGACGACCTCAGCTCTGCGCTCAAGCGAGCCGTGTTCGAGACGGCACCCCCGGCCCCACCGGAAACGCACGCGCCGGCGCAGTCACCGGACGAGGAGACACCCGCACTCGACCACGGGGTGCTCGGGCAGTTGGCCGACGAACTCGGTTCACCCGACATCGTGCGCGACCTCGTCGGGACGTTCCTCGACGAGCTCGACACCCGAGTGCTGGCGATCGTGGGCGACGACGAGACCGAGTCCCGTCGAGCTGCGCACACGCTCAAGTCGAGCGCCCGCCTGCTCGGGGCGTCGGCGCTGGCCGATCGATGTGCGAGTATCGAACAGGACGGCGGGTCGACCGACGCCGTCGAGCAACTCGCTCGACGGACCGAGTCGGCCTTCCGGGACTGGCTGACCTCGTCATGACCGGAGCAACGGCCCGAGCGGCCGCACGAACTGGCCACATCGCCATCGACCACAACACCATCGACCACAACACCAGGGAGCACGTCACGCCATGAAAGGTGTCATCTTCAACGTCGTCCAAGAAGTCGTCGAGGACGCCTTCGGGCCCGACGCCTGGGACGAGATCGTGCGTCGGTCGGGTGTCGACGGGGCCTACACGTCGCTCGGGAGCTACCCCGACGCCGAGCTGGGGTCGCTCGTCACCGCTGCCGCCGAGGTCGCCGGCGTCACCGAGCCCGAGGCGCTCGTGCTGGTCGGCCGGAAAGGGTTCGCCCGGCTCGGCGGACGACACGCAGAGCTGCTCGACGGCGCCGACACCTGGATGGACGTGCTCGCCCAACTCGACGGCATCATCCATCCCGAGGTCCAGAAGATCTACCCCGACGCCGAGGTACCGTCGTTCCGGACGTCGTCCGGTGACCGCACGATGCAGCTCCGGTACGAATCGAGTCGCAACCTGTGTCCGCTCGCGGAGGGACTCATCCTCGGGCTCGGTGACCACTTCGCCACGGAGTTGACCGTCGACCACCTCGAGTGCGTCCATCGTGGCGACGACTCGTGCGTGCTCGAGGTCGTCGAACGATGAACGCAGAGCAGGCCCCGACCGGTAGCGACCCACCGATCGACGAGCGGATCGTCCGGCTCGAGGAGCGGCTCGATCGCGAACGCAAGGCCCGCCGACAGGCGGAGATGATCGCCGAGCGCGGCATGCGCGACCTCTGGGAGATCAACCGAGAACTCCAGGAACGCGTCGACGACCGCACGGCACAGGTCGGCCGACTCTTGGCCGGCTACGAGCGAGCGCGTTCGGCCTGGTCGGACGTGATGTCCGACGAACTCGAACGTGCTCGACGAGCCGTGCACGAGGGCGGCGACGTCGATGCGGCATTCGCACTGGTCACCGCGCTCGCTGCGTTCGCACGGCGCCAGGTCGTGGACGAAGCGTTCTCGGAGCGGCCGGCACGGGTTGCCGCCGACATCCTTCAACGGTGGCAGCGTCCGACCGCTCGCCATGGGCAGCTGCTCACCACCGACGCGGACACCACCGACACCGAGGTGTGCACACGCTGGGACTGCGTCATCGCCTGTTGTGAGGTGGCGATCACCTCCATCGTCCACTCGTGTGAGTCCGGCGTGGTCGCTGTCAGGTTCACGGTCGACCGACCCCAGCTCGCGGTGACGATCGATCACCCGCCGGCGGTCGACGACATGGGTCGGGCCGCATTGACGGTCGCCGCGACGATCATCCGTCGAGCGACCGACGATGCAGGCGGAACCCTGCGTTGGGACGACGCCCGGGTCGAGGCCGTTCTGCCCGTCACGGGCTGAGCGAGCAGTTCGCCGCAACGACGTTGTCGTCGTGACGGTTCGATCAGGTCGGCGGGGGTCGGTCAGGCCGCAGAGATCGGGCCGACGGCGTCGACCGGCTCGATGTCGAGCGGCGCCGGACGACCGAAGAAGTACCCCTGACCCAAGCGGACACCGATCTCGATCAGGAACGCCGCTTCGGCGGCGGTCTCGATCCCCTCGGCGACCAGCTCGGCGCCCGTGGTCGCCGCGAACTCGATCAGCCCCGAGACGACGACCTGTCGCGCCGGGTCGGTGTCGATCCCGCTGATGATCTCGCGATCGATCTTGATCAGGTCGGGCTGGACACCGACGAGCTGGACCAACCCGGCGTAGCCGGCGCCCACGTCGTCGGCGGCGAGACGGCACGTGGGCGGCAACTCGGCGCGCAGTGCGGCAGCCTCGTGGGCCCCGAAGGTCGCGTTCTCGGTGATCTCGAGGACGACGGGGCGATCGGTTCCGCGCACGAGCGCGGACAGACGAGGGTCGAGCGCAGCGGTGGGTGACACGTTCACGTGCACCGGGACGTCGTGCGAACCGGCGGCGAGGTCGTCGATCACGGCGGCGACGATCTCCAGTTCGAGATCGACGCGGCGGTCGTGATGGTCCGGGGTGTGGAACACGTCGACCGGCGAGGTGCCGTCGTCGAACCGGACCAGTGCCTCGGTCGCCTCGACCTCGCCGCACGTCATGTCGACGATCGGCTGGTAGTGGGCGGTGAAGCGGCGTTCGGCGATCGTGACGCGGTACCAGTCGTCCCGCTCGGCCGCTGCGCGGTCGGCGGCGACCCGATTCTGGCGGAGGTGGGCGCGGAGACGGGCGACGAGTTCGTCGGCGTGGACCGGCTTGCACACGAAGTCGTCGGCGCCGATCGAAAGGGCTCGAACCCGTGACGCGACGTCTTCGAGCCCGCTCACGACGATCGTGGGCAGCCCGGCGAACATCGGCGAACGACGGATGTGTTCGATGACCTGGAACCCGCTCATGCGCGGCATCAAGGCATCGACGACGAGCGCGTCCGGTCGGACCTCGCTCACGAGCGAGACGGCCTCGGCGCCGTCGTGGCCGGCGTGCACGTCGAAGCCGGCGCGTTCGAGCATGGCGGTCATCGCGACCCGATGCACCGCGCTGTCGTCGGCGATGACGATGACGGGCCGACGCTCGTTGGTGGAGTCGTTGTTCACGACGTCGACTGTGGCCGCCAAACCTCAAGATTCGTTCAGGACCGCCGCCGTTCTCGCTCAGTTCCCGGCCTGATCCGATCTTGATGCGGAAACGAACCGGGCCTCATGCAACACCGCCTGACTAGGGGGCGTGAAACGACTCGTCTCGATCCTCTCGCTCGCCGCCTCGAGCGTCGGCGTCGCCGCGACTGCGCAGGCGGCCGCCCCGTCGCTCGCCGAACGGTGCCCGTCGGGCCTCTTCCAAGTCATCGCCGGACAACTGTCCGAGTTCGACGTCGGCTCCTCGACGTACCTGCCGATGGGCGCCGACCAGTCGAACTACAACGCCATGGGCCTCAACCCGGCCGACGGTTACCTGTATGCGATCCGCAGCGACCAGCTGCTCCGCATCGACGCCGCCGGCACCGTCGTCGGGCTCGGCACCGTCGGCATCGTGCCCGGCTCCTACACCGGCGACTTCGGCGACGACGGTCGCCTCCACGTGTCGCGAGGTGGCAACGACTGGTACGCGATCGACGTCACCACGCTCGAGGCCACTCGCCTGAGCGGATTCTCGCAGAACTACGGCGTCGCCGACATCGCCAACGTGTCCGGGATCTTCTACGGCGTCAGCAGCAGCGGCGTGCTGTGGAGCTTCGACGTCACCACCGAGACGGCGACGAACCTCGGTGCCGTCGCCGGTGTCACGGGCGCGAACAAGGCGTTCGGCGCCGCGTGGACCACCGCCGGTGCGAACCTCTACGTCGGACGGAACAGTGGCGAGATCTACCAGATCACCGGCTTCAGCACCGGGGACCCCGTCGCCACCCAGATCGCGACGAGCCCGTCGACGAACTCCAACGACGGCGCATCCTGCCCGTACGCCCCGCCGCCGGCCGGGTTGCCCGACGTCGACGGCCCGACTCCGGAGGTCGCACCGAGCACCGAGGACGGTCTGGCCGCCGCTGCCGCCTACGAGCTGACGTACGAGGCGCCACAGTTCGCCGCCCCCGATGCCGGTCTCGGTGAGGGAGCGGCGTGCGCAGCGACCGTCGCGGAGGATCAGCTGCCCCGCGACGCCGTCAGCACCTCGCAGGTCACGAGCCGGACCGTGCTCGTCGACGAGACGTTCGACGGTGACGCGACGGGTTGGAGTGTGATGTCGGGCAGCTGGATGACGGAGAACGGTTCCTACCGACAGCTGAACGACTGTGAATACGACCTGATCTCGCTGCTCACGACCCACGTCGTCGAGTACTTCGACCTCGAAGTCACCTTCTCGTCGCCGACCGTGCCGAACCACGGCGGCGTCGTCTTCAACGTCAGCTCGACCGACTCCCGCAGCGGTGCGATCGTCGTCGACCTCGCCGACGACGGGGCCACGCTCCGGTGGGGGCGCTACGACGAACTCGGGTACTACGAGAACATCGGCTGGGACCTCGTCCCGGCGCCTGCAGCCGGAGAACCGGTCACCATTCGGATCGAGTCGCGCGGCGACCAGTACACGATCATCCACCAGGGCAACACGGTGGTCACCGAGACCACCACCGATCCAGGTGGCATGGTCGGCCTGATCTCCACCTTGTCGCAGGTCGACTTCCACGACGTCGAGCTCGCCGCGGTGCCGTCGTGAGACGGGTCGCAGCGATCGCTCTCGCCGGCCTCGGCATCGTCGCCCTCAGCGGCTGTGGCGCCGTGAAGGGCGAACGCGTCCTGGTCGACGACGAGGGGTCGAGCTTCTCGACCGACGAGGTCATCGACCAGCCCGCCGATTCGCTCGACGCCACGGGAGCCGACGGCGAGATCGCCGGTTCGGCCACGGATCCGTCGATCACGGTGACCACCGCGGCCCCGGCGCCGATCGTCGAAATCGCCGAGACCGAGCCGGTTCCGGCAGCGTTCGCGTTCTCGGCCGTCTCGCTCGACGGCGACGTGATCGAGGGCGCCGAACTCCTCGACCGGGCGCCGGCGATCATCACGTTCGTACGCGCCGACTGCGACTACTCCGAGGACGAGGTCCCCAAGATCGTCGATGCCGCCGATCGGCACCCCGACGTCGACTTCGTCATCGTCGCCTCCGGTGAGAGCGGCCCTCGTGCACCGTGGCTCGCCGGGATCGCCGACGGACGCGACAACCTCGTGGTACTGGACGATGGTGACGACCGGCTGTGGTACCGGTTCGCCATCACCGCGACGCCGTCGAACGTCCTCGTCGACGACGCCGGCGTGATGCGGTCGTCGTACGGTGCGCTCGCCGAGTCCGGCCTCGATCGGGCGTCGGACGCGGTCGTCGCCGGCTTCGCCTGAGTCGGGTCAGGGCAGTTCCCACAACGCCATCGGCTTGGTCGGGTCGTACCAGACGACGACACCGCCGGCCTCGGACAGCGCCCGCACGCGGCTCGGCGCGATCACGTAGGTGGTGGAGAAGTCGCGGGATCGCCGCTCCCACACGAACTCGTGGTGGGGCAGGAACAGCTGGTACACCTGGATCCGTTGGCGTTGCTCGACGAGGTCGGGGACCATTGCCGACGGTCGTGTGACGACGCCGATCGGCGTGCCGTCCGGCACGATCCGGTCGATCTCGGCGATGTCGTCGCCGATGGCCCACGAGTTGAGATGCTCGGCCTGGGCATCGTGGACACGGCCGCCGGCGAACGCGATCGTCAGGACGGCGACGATCAGCAGGACGGTCCGCGGGACCCGGAACCCGGCGGGCGCGACCGAGACGCAGGCGACGATTCCGATGGCCATGGTGGCGAGGGCCGTGATCGTGAGGACCGGCACACCGTCGCCGCCGCCGATGTACGGCAGGAGACCCGGCACCATCATGCGAAGGCCGATGTCGCCGGACAGCACGTCGCCGTGCCGGAACGCGACGACGATCCCCGACACGATCGTGACCGCGCCGACGGCGGCCGGCACGAACGAACGACGTCGGCCGTCGGCGGTCCGGATCCGATCGAGTGTCCACGCCACCCCGAGCGCGGCGACCGGCCAGATCACCGCATCGACGTAGCGTCCGTAGACCAGCTGATCCGGTCGGGCCCGTCCGGCCATGAACGTCACGCTGGTGGCGACCAGCGGTGCGGTCATCGCAACGAGCATTGCCGCGTCGGAGCGGCGGAGGTGCCGGCCGGGACGGATCACGGCGCCGATGACCACCGCCGTGCCGATCCCGACCATGCCGACCGACGCCACGAGCTGGTACCACATCTGACCGACGAAGGAGTCGAGGAGTGCGCCCGGGGCGTCGAGCCGTTCGATCACGGCGTCGGCGGTGTTCGCGTCGCTCGGCTCGTCCCACACGTTGCGGAGCACCCACGCGGTGAAGCGCGTCGAGACGACGGCGAGCGTGACCGCCAGACCGGCGAGTGCCACGGCTTCACGCCACCGACGGTCGACCAGCAACACGCCGACGACGACGAGGGCGGCCACGGGGAGCGTCGGCAGCGATCGACCGTGCACGGTCATGGCGAAGGCGGCCGCCACGATCGCCGCGACGGCGGTCGTGGCGTTCCGGTGGTCGACGAAGCGCTGGAGTGCGACCAGGGTCGCCAGGAACACGAGCGTGATCAACGACTCCGCCCAGGTGTACGCACTCGCCGC
>JBPEWX010000271.1:0-12141 GCA_052032235.1 Ilumatobacter sp.
GGCGTCACCCGACACCTGACCCGAAGCGCTACCTCCGGGCTTCGACGGCGTCGGTGAGTCGTTGGAAGACGTGTTCGGGTTGGCCGACGCCGTTGATCACCGACAAGGCACCGCGACTCGAGTAGTACTCGATCAGCGGCGACGTCTGGCTCTCGTACAGGTCGAGCCGGCGGTTGACCGCCTCGGGCGTGTCGTCGGCACGCTGTTGCACGTCGCCACCGCACACGTCGCAGATCCACGGCGACGGCTCGTTGCCGGTCGCCGTGTAGTTCGTCCCACAGTCGCGGCAGACCCGCCGCGACGACAGCCGTTCGAGCACGATCTCGCGCGGCACGTCGAGGTCGATCGCGACGTGGATCGGCTTGGCGGCCGTGATCATGTCGAGTGCCTCGGCCTGAGCGACCGTGCGCGGGAAGCCGTCGAGGATGTACCCCCGCGTGTCGGCATCGGGCTTCGCGAGCCGCTCGCGGACGATGCCGATCATGATGTCGTCACCCACCAGACCGCCGGCGTCCATGACCTCCTTGGCCATCTTGCCGAGCTCGGTTCCTTCGCGCACCGCCGCACGCAGCATGTCGCCCGTCGAGATGTGCGGCACGACGTAGTGGCGCGACAAGCGCACGCACTGCGTGCCCTTGCCGGCCCCTTGCCGGCCGAGGATGACGAGTCGAGCTCCCGGGATCAACGGGGGTTCCTTACTTCAGGAAGCCCTCGTAGTTGCGCAGCATCAGCTGGCTGTCGATCTGGCGCATGAGCTCGAGCGACACACCGACGGAGATCAGGATGCTGGTACCGGCGAAGGCGAAGCCGTTGACGTCGGCGGCCCACAGGATGAGGTACGGCAGGATCGCGATGATCGCGATGAACACGGCGCCGGGCAGCGTGATGCGGTTGACGGCCTTGGCGAGATACGCCTCGGTCTGCGGGCCGGGGCGCACGCCCGGGATGAAGCCGCCCTGGCGGCGGATCTGGTCGGCCTGACGCACCGGGTCGAAGGCGATCGAGTTGTAGAAGTAGGCGAACGCGATGATCAGCAGGGCGAACAACGTGACGTACACGATGTTCTGGCTGTTCAGGATGTACTGGTCGACGCCTTCTTGGATCTGGCCGCGGATCCACGCCCACGACCACTCGTCGGCGTTCGGGTCGCCGCTGCCGAAGAAGCTGGCGAGGATCGCCGGGAGCAGCAGGATCGAGCTGGCGAAGATGATCGGGATGACGCCCGACTGGTTGACCTTGAGCGGGATGTAGGTGTTCTGCCCGCCCATCATGCGACGGCCGACGACACGCTTGGCGAACTGGACCGGGATGCGCCGCTGTCCGAGTTCGACGAACACGACCGCCACGATGATCGCCAAGGAGACGAGGATCATGACGACGAACCAGAACTCCTTGTTGACCTGCAGGATCGAGTAGAAGCCGCCGGGAACGCTCGCGACGACCGAGGCGAAGATGATCATCGACATGCCGTTGCCGATGCCTCGCTGGCTGATCAGCTCGCCCATCCACATCAGCACCGCAGTACCGGCGACGAGGGTCGGGATGATCAGGTAGCCGCGAGGCCAGATGCCGTCGGGCAACAGGGGCACCGACGGGGCCTGCACGGCCGAGAAGAAGGCACCGCCGCCACCGGTACCGAACAGGAACACCAGGACGGTCGCCTGCAACGTGGCGAGGGCGATCGTGACGTAGCGGGTGTACTGGGTGATCTTGCGCTGACCGACCGCGCCCTGCTGCTGCAGCTCTTCGAGCTTGGGGATCACGACGCCGAGCACCTGCATGATGATGCTGGCGGTGATGTACGGCATGATGCCGAGCGCGAACACCGAGAACGACTCGAAGGCGCCGCCGGAGAAGAGGTTGAACAAGCCGAGGGCGCCGTCCTGGGAACCCTCACGCAGCTGGTCGATCGCCAGCGGGTCGACGCCCGGCACCCGGATCGCTGCGCCCACTCGATAGAGCGCCACGATCATGAAGGTGAAGAGCAGCTTGTTCCGGAGATCCGGGACCTTGAAGATGTTCAGGATGTTCGACAGCACTGGCGAAGAATCTTTCTGTCTCGTCAGACCCCGGAGAGGCTACCGGCCGAGACCGCTTCGGGACGAAGCACCGAGAAGCAGCCGGGCCGGGATTGGGGTTGTGCAGAGGGGGACGGGCGACCCGTCCCCCTGCAGCACCGATTTCGTGGGCGTGTGCCCGATGATCACCGGTTGGTGAACTGGTTACCCTTGGCGGCCGGGCGACCGGCCTTGCCCTCGCCCTTGAAGGGGAGCTCGATGAGGGTGAGCGAACCGCCGGCGGCCTCGATGGCAGCCTGCGCTGCCTTGGAGGCGGCGTGGGCGTGCACCTCGACCTTGCCCGACAGCTCACCGCGGGCGAGCACCTTCACGAACGCGTCCTTGCGGACGATGCCGTGAGCGTGGAGCACCTCGGGGGTGATCGTCGACTCGCCGCCCTCGACCAGCGCCGCGAGCGTGTCGAGGTTGACCGCGCTGTACTCGACGCGGAAGGGGTTGGTGAACCCCTTCAGCTTCGGGACCCGCTGCTTGAGGGGGTTCTGACCACCCTCGAAGCCGCGTGCGACGGTGTTGCGGGCGCGCTGGCCCTTGGTGCCACGGCCGGCGGTCTTGCCGCCCTTGCCGCCGGTACCACGGCCGACACGCTTGCCGCTCTTGCTGGCGCCGGGAGCCGGCGCGAGATCGTGAACGCGCATGTCAGTTGCCTTCCTGGATGTCGACCAGGTGCGGGACCCGGCGCAGCATGCCACGGATCTCCGGACGGTCGGGGAGGGTGTTGGTGTTGCCGATGCGGCCGAGGCCGAGGGCGCGCAGGGTGCCGACGGTCTTCGGCTTCTGGCCGATGGCCGACTTCACCTGGGTGACGGTGATGGTGTTCTCACTCATGGGTGGCTCCTGCGGCCATCTGCTTCTGGCGCTCGTTGTAGGCGTTGAGCAGCCCCTTCGGCACGAACGACTCGGCGGGGATGCCGCGACGCTTGGCGATCTCGTCGGGACGCTCGAGCTGCTTCAGTCCCTCGATCGTGGCGCGGGCCACGTTGATGTGGTTGGCCGAACCGAGCGACTTGCAGAGGATGTCGTGGACGCCGGCCTCTTCGAGGATGATGCGGGCGGCACCACCGGCGATGACGCCGGTACCGGCAGCGGCGGGCTTCATGAGCACGCGTCCGCCACCGGTCTCGCCGATGACCGGGTGAATGATCGTCGAACCGGCGAGCGGGACCTCGAACAGGTTGCGCTTGGCCTCTTCGGTGCCCTTCTGGATGGCGAGGGGCACTTCCTTGGCCTTGCCGTAGCCGAGACCGACACGGCCGTTGCCGTCGCCGACGACGACGAGCGCCGTGAAGGCGAAACGACGGCCGCCCTTGACGACCTTGGCGACACGGTTGATCGTGATGACCCGCGACTCGCGCAGACCGCCCTCGTTCTCGTTGTCGTTGTTGCGATCGTTGCGATTGTTGTTGCGATCGTTGTTGTAGGCCATCAGAACTCCAGACCTGCCTTGCGGGCGGCATCGGCGATTGCGGCGATCCGGCCGTGGTAGGCGAACCCACCCCGGTCGAACACGACGGTGGTGACACCAGCGGCCTTGGCGCGCTCGGCGACGAGCTCGCCGACACGCTCGGCAGCGGCGACGGTCGCACCGCTGCCCTGCTCGCGCTGGCCGGCTTCGGTGGTCGACGCAGCGGCGAGGGTCAGACCCTGGTCGTCGTCGATCACCTGGACCGAAATGTGCTTGTTCGAGCGGAACACGGCGAGACGCGGCCGGGCGGCCGTGCCGTGCACCTTCTTGCGGACCCGACGGTGTCGACGGATCCGACCTTGGCGACGTGCCTTCGCGATGTCACTCATCACTTCTTACCTGCCTTGCCGGCCTTGCGAATGATTCGCTCGCCGGCGTACCGGACGCCCTTGCCCTTGTACGGCTCGGGCTTGCGGATGCTGCGGATGTTGGCAGCCACCTGGCCGACGACTTCCTTGTCGATGCCGGTCACGATGACCTGCGTCGGCTGGGGCACCTCGAAGGTGATCCCATCGGGGGCCGAAACGGCGACGGGGTGGCTGAAGCCGAGGTTCAGTCGGAGGGCGTTGGGGCCCTGCGCTTCGGCGCGGTAGCCGACGCCGACGATCTCGAGCTCTTTCTTGAAGCCATCGGTGACACCGATGACCATGTTGTTGACGAGGCTGCGGACCAGGCCGTGCAGGGCCTTGTTCTTGCGCTCGTCGTTGGGACGGGTGAAGGTGAGTGCGCCGTCGTCCTGGGTGACTTCGATGCCACCGGGGATCTCACGACTCAAGGTGCCCTTCGGGCCCTTCACGGTGATGTTGGCGCCCGAGATGGTGACGTCGACTCCCGAGGGAACCGTCACCGGGGCGTTACCGATACGCGACATGTCGGCTCCTTACCAGACGTAGCAGAGGACCTCGCCGCCCACGTTGCGCTGACGCGCTTCGCGGTCGGACATGAGGCCGTGGCTGGTGGACAGGACGGCGACGCCGAGGCCACCGAGCACGCGGGGCACGGCGGAGGCCTTGCGGTAGACCCGCAGACCCGGCGTCGAGATGCGACGGAGACCCGAGATCGTACGATCGCGGTCGTCGCTGTACTTCATCTGGATGGTGAGCACGTCACCGGGTCCCTTGGTGTTGGGGCTCACCTCGAAACTCGAGATGTAGCCCTCGTCCTGCAGGACCTTGGCGAGTGCCACCTTCTGCTTCGACGAGGGCATACGCACCTCGTCGTGGAGCGCCGTGTTCGCGTTGCGAATACGGGTCAGCATGTCGGCGATGGGATCAGTCAGCATCGGGGTTCCTCCTCACCAGCTCGACTTGGTCAGACCGGGGACTTCGCCGGCGTGTGCCAGCTCGCGCAGGCAGATGCGGCAGAGACCGAACTTGCGATAGACGGAACGCGTGCGCCCACAGCGGCGGCAACGGGTGTACCCGCGCACCTTGAACTTGGGCGTCTGGTTCGCCTTGTTGACGAGTGCTTTCTTGGCCATGTCTTCTTCTTCTCTCGCCTACTCGGTCACTTCTTCTTCTTGCCGCCGTACTGGGGGCCACGGCGCTTCTTCTTGCGGGGGGCGGCGTCGGCGTCCGCGCCCTTCTTGAACGGGAAACCGAAGGCGTCGAGCAGGGCCTTGCCGCTGTCGTTGTCGGTCGCCGTCGTGACGATCGTGATGTCCATGCCCCGCTGGTGGTCGATCTTGTCGACGTCGATCTCGGGGAACACCGACTGGTCGTTCAGGCCGAAGGTGTAGTTGCCACGGCCGTCCCACGAGTGCGCCGGCAGACCACGGAAGTCGCGGATACGGGGGATGGCGACGGCCAGGAGGCGGTCGAAGAACTCCCACATGCGGTCGCCGCGGAGCGTGACCTTGGTGCCGATGGCCTGGCCCTCACGGAGCTTGAAGCCGGCGATCGAGGTCTGCGCCTTCGTGACGACCGGCTTCTGGCCGGAGATCAGGGTCAGTTCCTCGACGGCCTTCTCGAGCAGCGACGGCTGCTGGGTCGCACGGCCGACACCCATGTTGATGACGATCTTCTCGAGCTTCGGGATCTGCATCTCGTTGTTGATGCCGAGGTCCTGGGCGAGCTGCGCCTTGATCGTGTTGTTGTAGCGCGCCTTGAGGCGCGGCTGCGTTGCAGTTGCGGTCGCCATGATCAGACCTCGTCTCCACTCGGGCGAGCGATACGGACCTTCTCGCCCTTCTTGTTGGTCGAGTAGCCGAGTCGCACCGTCTCCCCCTTGTGGAGGAACATGACGTTCGAGGCGTCGATCGGCATGTCCTTGTCGATGATGCCCGACTGCTCGTTGGCACGACGTGCCACCTGGTGCTTGGCGGCGGTGTTGACGCCGCTCACGAGCACCTTGTTGGTCTTGGGATAGACCCGTTCGACGACGCCTTCGGCGCCCTTGTCCTTGCCCGTGATGACACGCACATGGTCACCCTTGCGCAGTTTCATCTCAGATCACCTCCGGTGCCAGCGACACGATTCGCATGAACTTGCGGTCGCGCAGCTCACGGCCGACGGGGCCGAAGATGCGGGTGCCGCGAGGGGTCAGGTCGTCCTTGATCAGCACGGCCGCGTTCTCGTCGAAGCGGATGTAGCTGCCGTCGGGGCGACGCTTTTCTTTCTTGGTGCGCACGACGACGCACTTGACGACGTCGCCCTTCTTCACGCCGGCGCCGGGGATGGCGTCCTTGACGGTCGCCACGAAGACGTCACCGATCGAGGCGTAGCGGCGGCGCGTGCCACCGAGCACCTTGATGCAGAGCACTTCGCGGGCACCGCTGTTGTCGGCGACGCGGAGTCGCGATTCCTGCTGGATCATCGGGCACGCTCCACGATCTCGACCAAGCGCCAGCGCTTGTTCTTGCTCATCGGGCGGGTCTCCATGACGCGCACGCGGTCGCCCACGCCGGCGTCGTTGGCCTCGTCGTGGGTGTACAGCTTCTTCGACCGGAGGACGAACTTGTTGTACTTGGCGTGGCGGACTCGGTCGGTCACGGTGACGACGATCGTCTTGTCCATGTTCGTCGAGGTGACCATGCCCTCACGCACCTTGCGGGCGGCGCGGGTCTCCTCGACCGCCTCGTCGGCCGTCGTTGTGGTGTCTTCGCTCATCTTCTTCTCAGCTCTCTGCCTCGGCCGCTGCGATCTCGCGCTCGCGGATGAGGGTGTTGATGCGGGCGATCTGGCGCCGGACCTTGGTGATCTCGGCGGTGTTCTCGAGCTGACCCGTGGCGTTGCGGAAGCGCAGGTTGAGCGCCTCGTGCTTCGTCTCTCGGAGCTCGTCGACGAGCTCGTTCAGGTCCATCTCGCGGAGCTTGTCCTTCTTCGCCATGTCAGATCGTCTCCTCGCGGGTGATGACGCGGGCCTTGATCGGCAGCTTCTGGATCGCCTTGTTCATGGCTTCCTTGGCCTGGGCCTCGTCGGGGAACGACAGCTCGAACAGGACACGACCGGGACGGACGACGGCCACCCAGAACTCGGGGTTGCCCTTGCCCGAACCCATGCGGGTCTCGGCCGGCTTCTTGGTGACCGGCTTGTCCGGGAAGATGTTGATCCAGACCTTGCCGCCGCGGCGGATCGATCGGGTCATGGCGATACGGGCGGCCTCGATCTGACGGGCGGTCAGCCAGCCCGGCTCGAGTGCCTGGATGCCGTATTCGCCGAAGTGCAGCTCGGTGCCGCCCTTGGCCTTGCCACGGGTGCGGCCGCGATGGTGCTTACGGTGTGCGACCTTGCGAGGCATCAACATGATGGTCTCCTACCTTTCGCCCGGCTCAGTCGTCGCCGCGAAAGTGCGGCGTCTCGTGACCCTCACGGGTCTGGCGGGCAATCGTCTCTTCTTCGTCGAGCAGCTTCTCGAGCTCGGGATCGGCGTCCTTGAGCAGGGGCTGGGTCTCGGTCTCGGGGGCCTCGGTGCGGTCGCGCTGGGGGCGGTTGCCCGACGACACGACCTTGCGCGGCGAGTCGGCGGTCTGGCCCGAGGTCTCGCCCACGGCCATGGCGGCCTCGCGAGCGATCTTGTCCTCGTTCTGGCTCTTGTACGGGAGGATGTCGCCCTTGTAGAGCCACACCTTCACGCCGACACGGCCGTTGGCGGTCTTGGCCTCGCGGAAGCCGTAGTCGATGTCGGCACGGAGGGTGTGCAACGGCACGCGGCCTTCGCGGTACCACTCGGTGCGGCTCATCTCGGCGCCGCCGAGACGGCCACCACACTGCACGCGGATGCCGAGGGCACCGGCGCGCTGGGCGTTCTGGACCGCTCGCTTCATCGCACGACGGAACGCGATGCGGTTGGCGAGCTGGTCGGCGACACCCTGGGCGATCAGCGCGGCGTCGAGTTCGGGGGTCTTGATCTCGACGATGTTGAGCTGGATCTTCGGGTTGCCGGTGATCTTGGTGATCATCGCCCGGAGCTCGTCGGCCTGGGCGCCACGACGACCGATCACGATGCCCGGGCGGGCGGTGTGCACGTCGACGCGCAGCTTGTCACGGGTGCGCTCGATCTCGATGCGGCTGATCGCCGCCGACTCGAGACGCTCCATGATCGCTTCACGGATCTTCCAGTCCTCGGTGAGGTACTCCTTGTAGTCCCGATCGGAGAACCAGCGGCTCTTCCAGTCGGTGCTCACGCCGAGGCGGAAGCCGTACGGGTTGATCTTCTGGCCCATGGGTCAGTCCTCGTCCTTCTTCGAGCCGGGCTTGCTGAAGCCGGCGGCTTCGGCGTTCTCCTCGGTGTCGAACCACACCTCGGCCTTGGTCACCTTGTAGTAACGGCTGTCGGGGGTGTGGTACAGCATCGAGTCGGCGTTGCCCTTGATCGGGTGCGTGTCGGGGCCGTTACCGTCGGCGTCGGGCTTGACACTGCCCGCCCATTCGCCGGCCTCGAACTCGCCGTCGGCGGCAGGCGCCTCGTCGGCGTCGTCGCTCGCGGCGACCTCGTCGGCGTCGACCTCGACGGTCTCGACCTCGGTCTCCTCGACACCGGCGAAGCCCTCGACCTCGTCGGTCGCGATGTCGTCGGCGGTCTCGTCCTCGAGCTCGTCGCTGCCCTCTTCGGCCTCGACCTGGTCGACGCCGGCCTTGGCCTGCTCGGCACGCTGGCGGCTGCGCTCGACACGAGCACGGCGGTTCGCCGACTGGCTCGAGCTGCGGCCCTCGGAGCGGGCCTGCACGATCTCGAGGCGCTCCTCGCTCATGCGAGCGACGACGATCGTGATGTGGCAGGTGCGCTTGCGGATGCGGGTCGCACGACCGCGAGCACGCGGACGGAAGCGGCGCAGCGTCGGGCCCTCGTCGGCGAAGCAGGCGAGCACGAACAGCTCGTCGGCGTCGGCGATGTAGGCGCCCGAGTCGGTGTCGGTCGCGTTGGCGACGGCCGAGGCCAGCACCTTGCGGATGTCGCGGGCGATCGCCCGGTCGGTGAACTGCAGCACCTCGTCGGCCTGGTGGACCGGGAGGCCGCGGATCAGGTCGAGCACCACGCGGGCCTTGTAGGCCGACGAGCGCACGTACTTGGCGGTCGCCTTGGTGCCGTGGCGTTCACCGATCGCGGTGGCGCCTTCGTTGAGCTTCGGACCACGCATCAGCGACGTGCTCCCTTCTCCTGCCCGGCGTGGAACTTGAACGTCCGGGTGGGGCTGAACTCACCGAGCTTGTGACCGACCATCGACTCGGTGATGTACACCGGGACGTGCTTGCGGCCGTCGTGCACGGCGATGGTGTGTCCGACCATGTCGGGGATGATGGTGCTGCGACGCGACCAGGTCTTGATGACCTTGCGTTCGCCGGCCTCGTTCTGCTCGTCGACCTTCTTGAGCAGATGGTCGTCGACGAACGGGCCCTTCTTGAGACTGCGAGTCATGTTCTTCGGATCTCCTTCTCGGGCCTCAGCGGCGTCCCTTGCCGGTGCGGCGACGACGGACGATGAGCTTCTGGCTGGGCTTGTTCTTGTCGCGGGTGCGACGCTCGGGCTTGCCCCACGGCGAGCTGGCGGGACGGCCACCGGAGGTGCGGCCTTCGCCACCACCCATCGGGTGGTCGACGGGGTTCATGGCGACACCGCGGGTCTGGGGCTTGACGCCCTTCCAGCGGTTGCGGCCGGCCTTGCCGATCTTGACGAGCTCGTGCTCGCTGTTGCCGACCTCGCCGACGGTGGCGCGGCAGTCGATCGGCACACGGCGCATCTCGGTCGACGGCATACGCACGGTGGCGTAGTCGCCTTCCTTGGCGACCAGCTGGACGGCGATGCCGGCCGAACGGCCGATCTTGCCGCCCTGACCGGGACGCAGCTCGACGTTGTGGATCGTGGTACCGACCGGGATGAAGCGCAGCGGCATCGCGTTGCCGGGCTTGATGTCGGCACCCTGGCCCGACTCGACCTGGTCGCCGACGTTGAGGCCCTTGGGCGCCAGGATGTAGGCCTTCTCGCCGTCCGCGTAGTGCAGGAGGGCGATGCGGCAGGTGCGGTTCGGGTCGTACTCGATGCCGGCGACCTTGGCGGTCACGCCGTCCTTGGTACGACGGAAGTCGACGACGCGGTAGCGCTGCTTGTGGCCGCCGCCGCGGTGACGCGACGTCTTGCGGCCGTAGGCGTTGCGGCCACCGGTCTTGGACTTCTTGGCCAGCAGCGACTTCTCGGGCGTCGACTTCGTCACATCGGAGAAGTCGGACGACGTCTGGAAGCGGCGGCCGGCGCTGGTGGGCTTACGGGAACGAATTGCCATGACGATGACCTCAGTTCTCGAACAGCGGGATCTCACCCGCTGCCAGCGTGACGATGGCGCGCTTGGTGTCGGGCTTGGAGCCGCGGCGGTTCGAGCCACGCACACGCGTGGCCTTGCCCTTGCGGTTGAGGGTGTTCACCTTGAGCACCTCGACGCCCCAGATCGCCTCGACCGCATCGCGGATCTCGGGCTTGCTGGCGCTCGGGCTGACCTTGAACACGTACACGCCGGTCTCCATGAGGTCGTAGCTCTTTTCGGAGACGACCGGCGCCAGGATGATGTCGCGAGGATCCTTCATCACTTCTCGTCCTTCTCGGTGGCGGCGCCCGTCGGGAGCACGGCCTGGGTGAACACGACGTAGTCGTTGCAGAGGACGTCGTAGGCGTTGAGCTCGCCCGGGGCGATCAGCTGGACCTCGGTGAGGTTCCGGAAGCTGAGCGCCGCCGTGGCGTCGTCACGGCCGACGACGACGAGGACCTTGCCCTCGAGGCCGAGACCGGCGAGCGCCGACTTGGCGGCCTTGGTGCTGGGGGCGTCGAAGCCCCATTCGTCGACGACGACGACCTTGCCTTCGGCGGCACGGTCGGACAGAGCCGAGCGCAGCGCGAGGTTGATCATCTTCTTCGGCGTCTTCTTGGCGTACGAGCGCGGCTTCGGGCCGAGGGCGACGCCACCACCGCTGAAGTGCGGTGCACGGATCGAGCCCTGGCGGGCGTTGCCGGTGCCCTTCTGGCGGTACGGCTTGGCACCGCCGCCGGCGACCTCGGAGCGGGTCTTGGTGCTCTGGGTGCCCGAGCGGCGTGCAGCGAGCTGGGCGGTGACGACCTGGTGCATGACCGGCACGTTCGGCTGGATGCCGAAGGTGTTGTCGTCGAGGTCGACGGTGCCGGCGTCCTTGCCGGCGGCGTTCTTGAGGGTGATCTGCGCCATGGTGATCAGGCTCCCTTCACAGCAGCCTTGACGGCATTGCGGACGGACACGAGCCCACCGTTGGGGCCGGGGACCGAACCCTTGATGAGCAGCACGTTGCGCTCGGCGTCGGACTCGACGACCTCGAGGTTGAGGGTCGTGACCTGCTCGTGGCCCATGTGGCCCGCCATCCGGAGGCCCTTGAAGACCCGACCGGGGAACGAGCACGAGCCGACGGCGCCGGGGGTGCGGTGGTTCTTGTGGTTACCGTGGCTGGCGCCCTGGCCCTTGAAGTTGTGACGCTTCATGGTGCCGGCGAAGCCCTTACCACGGCTGGTGCCGGTGACGTCGACCTTGGCGCCGGCCTCGAGGGCCTCCACCGTGATCTCCTGACCGATCTCGAAACCGTCGACCGAGTCGACGCGGAGCTCGACGAGCCGCTTGCCCGGCTGCACACCCGCCTTGGCGTAGTGGCCGGCGGTCGGCTGATTGAGCTTCTTCGCGTCGCGATGCCCGTAGGTGACCTGCAGAGCGCTGTAACCATCACGTTCGGCGGTCTTGATCTGGACGACGCGCATGGGCTCGACACGGACAACCGTGACGGGGACGATCTTGTCGTCCACCCACTTCTGCGTCATCCCGACCTTCTCGCCGAGAATCACTGTTTGTGCCATTGCGGCATTCCTTCGTTGATCGAGCCCTTCGGGGGCTATCCACTTGCATGGAGACCGTGCGTTCGGGCGAACCGGCAGTTCGTCCGGTTCTCACGCAAATGCTCCGCCGCCCGTGCAGGGCGTGCGGAGCACTCGGTCAGGTTGTCGCCGTGGGGTATCCGGTCGATAGGGCTCGGTCGGACCGTCACGGACATCGATTGCGAACTTGCGTGCCAGGGAGTCCCAGGACACGGCTATGAAATGCTATCGGAGGCGTTCCGGGTCCACAACCGGCGCGGAACGTCCGCACCGGATGTGAC
>JBPEWX010000272.1:0-4043 GCA_052032235.1 Ilumatobacter sp.
TCGTCGGCCAGCGGCAACCGGGCCGAATCGGCCTGCACCCGTGGCGCGTGATCGGGGGCGTGCGCCAACATCTGGTACGAGAGGTCGAGCGAGATGTGTTCCGCCACCCGACCGTCGAGCGCACGGCAACCGGCGCCGGTTCCCGAACCGAGTTCGATCCAGCGTCCGGTCGTCGTCAGTCCGCCACGGTCGATCGCGTCGAGGAGTGGTGCCGCCTTCAGCGGGTCGACGTGGTCGGTGCTCCACGACGGGGCGAGGTCGTCGAACACGGCGGTGACGCGCTTCGCGTCGTCGTCGGTCCACGGATCCCCGAACGCCGTGGCTCGCGTCAGCTGCCGCATCGGGTGGTCGGGTCCGGCGAAGGGCTGAGGTGGGTGATAGTCGGCGTGGCGGCCCAGTTCGACGATCCCCGAGTTCGTCATGGAGCGAAGTCTGGCACGGATTCGTGCAGACGCAAGCAATCGCGGGATCAGGGTCGGTCGGCGATGGCGAAGGTGACGGCGGCGGCGTTGCCGACGTTGAGCGAGTCGACGTCGGGATGGATCGGCAGGCGCACCCGGCGGCTGGTCGCGGCCATGGTGCGTCGACCGAGACCGGGCCCTTCTGCGCCCAGCACGATCGCGAGGCGATCCGGCACGTCGAGGTGCCAGATGTCGACGGCGTCGTCGGCCGGTGTCATCGCCCAGGTCTCGAAGCCGGCATCGTGGAGCGCGTCGAGTGCGCCGGTCGGCCAGTCATCGGCGGCGACCCGGCACGACGGGAGGAAGAGGATCTCGCCCATGCTGACCCGGACGGTTCGCCGGGTGTACGGGTCGATGCACGTCGGGTCGAGCACGAGCGCATCGACGCCGAGTGCCCTGGCGCTGCGGGCGATCGCGCCGAGGTTCTCGGGATCGTTGAGTCCTTCCAGGACGGCGACGCGGCGAGCGGTGGCGAGGACCGCGGCGAGATCGGGGTGGGGGCGACGGTCGGCGGCGGCGATCGCGCCTCGGTGCAGGTCGAAGCCGACGATGTCCCGCAGCACGGTCTTGTCGACGACGTAGGTCGGCGCGTCGAGTGTGTCGAGCAGGCCGGCCAGCCGCTCGTACTTGCGCTCCGAGACGAGCACGCTGCGCACCCGGTGGTCGGAGGCGACGAGCCGCTCGATCGACGTGGGGCCCTCGGCGATGAAGAACTCGTCACCCTCGATGCGGCGTCGAGCCGAGGCGTCGCGCAGTTCCCGGTAGTCGGCGAGCCGGGGATCGTCGGCGTCGTCGAGGCGTTCCACCCGGCCTAGTCTGGCGGGCGGGTGGACGAACTGGTGTTCGTTCTGTACGATCGAACACGTGTTCTATCAAGGGTCGCTGTTCGGGACCTTGGCGCCCGAGGTCGACGCCTCGTTCGCCGAGGCGCAGCGGCTGGCGCTCGACCACACGACGTGGGTCGAGCTCGTGCCCGGCTGGTTGCGTGGCGCCGACGAGGTGTTCGACGAACTCACGACGACCCTCCCGTTCCGCCAGCGCACCGGCGTGCGGATGTACGACTCGATCGTCGCCGAACCCCGCCTCACCGCGTGGTGGCGGGCCGAACACGGCACACCCGAGCCACTCCCGCTGCTGCACGACATCCGACTGATGCTGGCCGAGCGGTACGACGAACCGTTCGACTCGATCGGGTTCAACCTCTACCGCGACGGCAACGACTCCGTCGCCTGGCACGGCGACCGCCACCGTCACGTCGTCAACAATCCCGTCATCGCGATCCTGAGCGTCGGCGCACCGCGCCCGCTTCGGTTGCGGCCGCGAGGCGGCGGTCAGTCGCTCAGCTGGAGTCTCGGGAACGGCGACCTGTTCGTGATGGGCGGCGCCTGCCAACACACCTGGGAACACACCGTCCCCAAGGTCCGCCTCACGACCGGTCCTCGCCTGAGCATCACCTTCCGCTCCGCCTGATCATGGGGTCGGATACGTTTCGTCGATGAGCACGTCGGTGCGCACGGTCGGTCCGACGAAACGTATCCGACCCCATCGTCAGTGGCCGAGGGTGCTGAGGGCGGCGACGGCGGCGCCCCGGCAGCCGGCCATGTCGAGGTCGGTCACCTCGAGCACCTGGGCGACCTCGCGCTGCTCGGCGCGCAGATGGGTGTGCTCACGGATCCGATCGAGGAACCAGTCACGGAAGTGCGGTGCCGCCTCCAGCACGCCGCCGCCGATGAAGTACACGTCCGGGTCGACGACGTTCGACACGATCGTGAACAACCGGCCGATCGCCATCGCCTGCTGCTCGAAGATCGTCAACGCCATCTCGTCGCCGCGCTCGCCGAACCCGCGCACCGCCTTGGCCCCGTCGGCGACGTCGACCTGGGTGAGCTCGTGGTCGGGATACTGGGTGAGCCAGTACGGCAGCAGGTTCTTCCGGATGCCGGTCAGCGACGCGAAACTCTCGGCGTCGCCGGCGAACCCGCAGTTGCACACCGGCACCGGCTGCCCCTCGCGCAGGATGCCGTCGGTCGGGATCTGCACGTGGCCGAGCTCGCCCGCCATGCCGGCGGCACCCTTGATCATGTGTCCCCCGTGGATCACGCCACCACCGAGGCCGGTGCCGACGATCGCGGCGACCGACGACCGGTCGGCCGCGAGGGCACCGAAGTGACGATGGTGCGCGTACAGCGCCGCGGCGTTCGTGTCGTTCGAGTAGACCACCGGCAGTTCGAGGATCTTCTCGAGCGCCGTGCGGAAGTCGAAGCCCCACCAGTCACGGTGGGCGAAGTTCGTGGCGCCCTTCGACGACAGCACACCGTCGGCCGACGCGGGCCCGGGGCTGTCGAAGCCCACGCCGAGCACCTGTTCACGCGTGATCCCGGCGGTCGTCAGTGCGGCGTCGAACGCGTCCTTCAGCGCGCCGAGCGCAGCCCCCGGACCCTCGGTGACGCGGCTCGGTAACTCGATCAGCTCGTCGACCAGGTAGTTCCCGGCGCGATCCATCACGGTGAACTTGTTCGCCGTGCCACCGTTGTCGAGCCCGACGATGTACTCGCCGCTCATCGTTCGACCGTCGACGGGGTGGGGGTTCGGTTCGGCATCGGTCGGATGATACGACACGCGCCGCCGGCGCACCCCCGCCCGCCGAGTCGAGGTGAGGTGCTGTGCGTCAGCGGGCGAACACCTGCGAGTCGTCGGCGAACGCCTTGAACTCGAGTGCGTTCCCCGACGGATCGAGCACGAACATCGTCGACTGTTCGCCGGGCTCGCCGGCGAAGCGGGTGTGCGGCTCGATCACGAAGTCGACCTCGGCGGCGCGCAGCCGATCGGCCAGCACGTTCCAGTCGGCCGGCGTGAGCAGCAGCCCGAAATGGGGGACGGGTACGTCGTCACCGTCGACCGGGTTCGTGACCCGCTCGTTCGCCTGATCGGTGAGGTGGGCGACGATCTGATGTCCGTGGAGGTCGAAGTCGACCCAGTGGTCGGCGCTTCGTCCCTCCGGGCACCCGAGCACGTCGCCGTAGAAGCGGCGTGCCGCGGCGAGATCGTGGACCGGAAAGGCGAGATGGAAACGAGGACGCTCGGACACGCGGCCAGCGTAGGGCCGAACGGTCAGCGAGGCATCGGGATCGCGTAGGTGCCCTGCGCGGTCGACGTGATGCGATCGGGCGCGCCGTCGACCCAGATGTGGCAGGTCCCGACGACGCTGCGCCGGTTCGCCGCCTCGAGCGTCGCCCGACAGATCATGCGGGTGCCGATCGCCGGACGCAGGAAGCGCATCGACAGCTCCGACGTGAGCGCCATCGGCTCGATCCGGCCGAGCGCCGCGAACGTGAGGTACCAGAGCGCGCCGTCGGCGATCTTGAACTGTGTCGGCCCGGACACGTAGCCACCGGGCCGGATGTCGGTCGCCTCGTCGACCTCCCACGAGGTCATCACGTAGCCGTCACCGATCTCGGTGCACAGATTCCGCATCTCCTCGTACTCGGCGAGGATGGTCTCGTTGATCAACTCCGGCGTCAGCTCACTCACCGCCAGCACGCTACGAGACAGCCACCCGGACGGAAGGTGTCGGATCCGTTT
>JBPEWX010000273.1:0-11297 GCA_052032235.1 Ilumatobacter sp.
CAGCGATACGCGATCTCGATCTCGCTCTCGACCGGCACGCCGGCCGCGATTGCCGCGACGACCAGTGGGTGATCTTCCGGTACGCCGGGTGCCGGGGAGAACAGGTCGACGCCGGCGATCCACTCCCCCAGGTCGGAGCCGGTCGGCGGCGCTGAGAGCTCGACGCCGAGCTCGTCGGCGAGGGCTCGCTTGGCGTCGTCGATCGAGTCGTCGGTGACGACCACCTCGTGGCCGTGCCGGCGGAGCGCCCGGACGGTCGACGCCCCCGTGATGGCGAGGCCGTGCACGAGGGCGCGCACGTCAGCCGACCACCCGGGTGTAGTCGGCGATGAAGATGGCGAGCGCCATCGCGACGCTGATGGCCGAGATCAACCAGAAACGGATGATGACGGTCGTCTCGGGCCAGCCGCCGAGTTCGAAGTGGTGGTGGATCGGCGACATGCGGAACAGTCGCTTCTTGCGACCGGACGCCTTGAACACACCCATCTGGATCGCGACGGAACCGGCCTCGATCACGTTGATGCCGCAGATGAAGACGAGCAGGAGGTGGGTGTTCAGCGTCAGCGCCATCAACGCCAGCGCCGCACCGATCGCCAGTGCACCGACGTCCCCCATGAAGATCCGTGCCGGTGCTGCGTTCCACCACAGGAAGCCGAGGCAGCCGCCTGCGAACGCCGCCGCCATGACCCCCATGTCGAGCGGGTTGACCACGTCGGCGTAGACGTCCGGATTGCGGAAGGCCCAGTAGCCGATGATCATGAACGCGCCGAAGCCCATCAGTGCCGACCCGCCGGCGAGACCGTCGAGGCCGTCGGTGACGTTGACGGCGTTCGTCGTCGCCCAGATGATGATGCCGGCCCAGATCACCCACACGAAGCCGGGCACGTCGATGCCGTCTTCGGCCCGGGCGAGCGAGATCGTCTCCGAGATGCCGGTGACACCGATCAGCGCCCAGGCGATCCCGAAACTCATGAGCATCGTGATGTAGTTCTTCTGCTTCCAGAAGATGCCGCGGTTGTGACGCTTGCGGACCTTGATGAAGTCGTCGAGGAAGCCCATGCCACCCATCGCGAGGATGCCGACCCAGACGATCATCGCCTGGTCGGAGAACGCGAGGTCACGGACGTGGGCGACGACCCAGCCGATGAAGGCGGCGACCACGATCGCCAGGCCGCCCATCGTGGGCGTGCCCTCCTTCGGCTTGTGCCACTCGGGGCCGAGATCGACGGCATCGCCGAGGATCGGTTGGCCCTGCCCGCGGCGGCGGAAGTAGACGATGAGGAAACGGGTGCCGAACAGCGAGATCAGCGTGGCCACGGCACCGGCGATGAGGACGGCGATCATGCGTCGCCTCCCTCGCTGGTGTCGGGAGCGGTCGGGGGAACAGGCGGGAGGTTCATGTCAGCGAGAAGTTCGCGCGTCACGGCGCGATCGTCGAAGGGGTAGGCGGTGTCGCCGATCGTCTGGGTCGTCTCGTGGCCCTTCCCGGCGACGACCACGACGTCACCCGGGCGGGCGGCCCGGAGCGCAGCGGTGATGCCGGCACGTCGATCGACTTCGACGACGACCCGGTCACGGTATCGGGGTTCGATGCCGGCGACGGCGTCGTCGATGATCGCCTGTGGATCCTCGCGTCGTGGGTTGTCCGACGTCGCGACGACCAGATCGGCGTGCCGGGCGGCGGCCGCCCCCATCAGTGGGCGCTTCTCACGATCTCGATCGCCGCCGCACCCGAACACGCAGATGACCCGTCCGGACCCGGCGTCGCGGCGGACGGCGGTCAGCAGCTCGATCAGGCCATCGGGGGTGTGTGCGTAGTCGACGACGGCGACGAACGGCGCGTCGGGTGCGGTGACGACCTCGAAGCGCCCCGGGACCGGCGGAATCGTCGCGAGTCCGTGTGCGGCGGTCCTGGCGTCGATGCCGAGTCGATCGGCGATCGTCAGGGCACAGAGCGAGTTGTAGACGTTGAAGCGACCGCCGAGCGGGACGCTGACGTCGGTGCCACGCCACCGGAACGAGTGGCGACCGACGCTGACCTCGAGGTCGACTGCGTCGTCGAGCCGGTACCCGTCCATGGAGATGTCGGCGGCGTCGAGCAGGAGACGCCCGTACGGGTCGTCGAGGTTCGTCACCCCGATCTCGGCGAGTTCGGCGGTGAACAGCGAGGCTTTGGCGCGGAAGTACGCCTCCATCGACTCGTGGAGATCGAGATGGTCACGTCCGAGATTCGTGAAGCCGGCGACGTCGAACCGCACCCCGTTCACCCGGTGCAGGGCGAGCGCGTGGGACGACACCTCCATGACGACGGCGTCGACGCCGTCGGCGACGTAGCCGGCGAGGCGACGTTGCAGATCGGGGGCCTCGGGGGTGGTGCGGGTGCCCGACAGGGTGCCCATCTCGCGCTCGCTCCAGCCGGCTGCTCGGAGGATCGAACCGACCAGATGCGTCGTGGTGGTCTTGCCGTTCGTGCCGGTGATGCCGACCATGCGGAGCTTCGTGGCCGGGTCGCCGTGGACGCGGGCCGCGAGCGGACCCATCGTCCGACGGACGTCGGCGACGACCAGTTGTGGCACGTCGAGCGGCAGTCGCCGCTCGACGATCAACAGCGACGCCCCGGCGTCGACGGCTCCGGGAGCGAAGTCGTGGCCGTCGTGGGTGTCGCCCGGCACGCACGCGAACGCCCACCCCGGGGCGACGTCGCGCGAGTCATGGGTGAGATCGACCGGCGTCGTGCCGGCGACGTCGCCCACGACGTCGACGACGTCGGCGGGCGGGAGTGCCTCGATCAGGCTGCGTGAGATCTCGGCCATCGCGGTCACGAACAGGCGATCGTCTGGTCGTCGGGCGGCGGCTGCAGTCCCTGCTCGTGCACGATCGTCGGTGCGAGCTCGGCGAACACCGGCGCTGCGGCGGTGCCGCCGAAGCGGTTGATGTCGCCGGCCGGCGGTTCGTCGATCGAGATCAGGATCGTGATCTGGGGATCCTCGGCGGGGAAGAACCCGACGAAGCTGGCGTAGTAGACGCGCTCTCCTCGCTCGTTGAGGTACGTGCCGTTCGGCTGCGCCTTGAGACCGGTACCGGTCTTGCCCGCCACGCTGAAGCTGTCGAACCCGAGCTGGGCTCGCGTGCCGGTTCCGCGACACACGACCTGGCGCATCATGCGCTGCATCTCCTCGGCGGTCTCGGTCGACAGGACCTCGTGGGTGACCGACGGATCGGCCTCGGTCACGGTGCCGTCGGGTCCGACGACGCCCTGGACGAGTCGGGGTGCCACGTAGGTGCCGTCGTTGGCGATCACGTTGACGGCCGTCGCGAGCTGGATCGAGGTGCTGGCGAGTCCCTGGCCGTAGGCGACCGTGACGCGCTCGGAGCCCCACAGGTCGGTCCAGTGCTTCAAGATGCCGGCCGACTCACCGGGGAAGTCGAGCGCGGTCTTCTCACCGAGACCGAACGCACGCATGTAGTCCCAGTGGATCTCGCGTGCGGCGTCCCAGTCGCCTCGACCGAGCGACTCCTGCACGTCGATCGTGCCGATGTTCGACGACTCGACGAGGATCTGCTCCACGGTCATCAACTCGTCGGGGTGCTGATGCGAGTCCTTGAGGAGGTCGTCGGCGTACTGGCGACGCCAGGGCACGACGAACGTCGACTGCGAGCTCACCGATCCCTCGTTCAGACCGGCGGCGATGGTGATGACCTTGGCGACCGAACCCGGCTCGTAGGCGTTGACGGCGGTGTAGTTGCCCGACGTCACCTCGACGACGCCGTCGTCGTTGCGATCGACCGACGCCATGGCGAGCAGGTCACCGGTGTCGGTGTCCATGATCACGATCGTGCCCGACTTGGCCGACACCTCCTCGACGCGCTGACGCAACTGCTCCTCGGCCTGGAACTGGATCGAGCGATCGATGGTGAGGATGAGGTCGTTGCCGGGGATCGGCTCGGCGATGATCTCCTCCGAGCCGGCGACCGACCGGCCGCCCGGGGCGACTTCCTTGCGGAGCTGCCCCGGTTGGCCCGTGAGCAGGTCGTCGTACTGCGCCTCGAGACCGGCGATGCCCTCGCCGTCGATGTTGGTGCGACCGATGACGCTCCATCCGGTCGTGCCGCCGGGCAGGACGCGGATCGGTTCGGCGTCGACGTTGATGCCGTTGATGCCGAGTTCGGCGATCGCCTCGCCCGTCTTCTGGTCGACCTGGCGCTTGACGTAGACGAACCCCTTCGTCTTGGCGATCAGCTCCTGGTGGAGGCTGTTCGTCTCGTCCTCGTCGAGCCCCAGTGCACCCTGCAGCATGCTGGCGGTCGCGTCGGGGTTCGTGACGAGCTTGGGGTTGACGCTGATGGCGTACCCCGGGATCGACAGGGCGAGCTCCTCGCCGTCGCGGTCGAAGATCGTGCCGCGATCGGCCGGCAGCTCGCGGTCGCGCTGCCACATGTCGGCGGCGGCGACCCGGTACGACTCACCGTCGGAGCTCTGGATCCGGCCGACGCGGAACAGCACGTACCCGAGCACCAGCACGAGGACGAGCAGCAGCAGTCGCAGACGCATGGCGCTGCTCCCGAACCCGAGCCGGTCGGTGCGCCGTCTCGGTTCGGGCTTGTCGGCGACGACGTTGCGTCGGCGCTTCTTGCGCGGCTGTGGTGCGAGCGCACGGTGCAGTCGCGATGGCGCCGTCGACGGCTCGTTGTACCGGACCTGACGCTTGCGGCGGGGCGGCGGCGCCTGGCGGCTGCGACTCGACGTCGAGCGGGAGGCCGACGTCCGGCTGCCGTCGGGGCGACGTGCGGGCGGTTGGGTGCGTCCGGACGAGCGGCGGTCGTCGGGGCGGCGTCCGTCGTCACGGCGACCGGACGGTCGGCGATCGGAGCGGGCAGCGCCGGCGCTTCGGCCGTCGTCGCGGACGCGGCGAGTCGCAGGTTGCACCCGTGGCGCAGCCCGACGGGTCGGGCGGGGCGGTGGTGTGCGGCGACTCACGGATTCTCCTGGGAGACGTTCTTCACCAGTCGGAACTGGTCGAGTGGTTCGAGACGGGCGTACGAACCCGGCACGATCTCGTCGGTCGTGGGCAACCGCCCGGTCTGCGCGATCGTGATCGCGAGGAGCATCGGATCGATCGGCACGAACTCGCTCTCCTCGCCGGGATGCATCCCGAGCGCCGTGGCCTCGGTGGCGAGACGGGTCGGCGAGCGCAGCACCGCGCGCTCGGAGCGGAGCACGTCGAACTCCTCCTGCGCCGTGCGCATCGCAGCGTCGAGCCGATCGATCTCGAGCTGCCGCTCGGCGATCCGGGTGTGGAGGTAGGTGGCCCCGAGCAACAGCCCGGTGACCATGACCATCAGGAACATCGCGAACCAGGCGAAGCGGCGGCGGCCGGGCACGACGCGCAGATCGGGTCGCTGCGACGTCGAACGTGACGTCGAGGGGCGGGCCGTCGAACCGGCCGGCGCCGGTCGGATCGACGTGAGGGAGCGGAGCGGCGATGCCATCAGTCGATCTCCTCGACCTGTCGGTCGGCGATCTTCTCGGCGACGCGGAAGCGTGCCGAGGTGGCGCGCCGGTTGCGGGTCTGTTCGTCGGTCGAGGGTCGCTTCGGCGCACGGACGATCCGGACCGTCTGCACCGCGCCGCAGACGCACGGCAGGTCGGGCGGACACTCGCATCCGCCGGTCTCGGCCTCGCGGATGCGGTCCTTCACGATCTTGTCCTCACCGGAGTGGTAGGCCAGCACGGCGAGCCGACCACCGACGACGAGGGCGTCGATCGCCGAGTCGATCGCCTCGGGGATGGCGTCGAGTTCGCCGTTGACCTCGATCCGGATCGCCTGGAACGTGCGCTTGGCAGGATGACCGCCGGTGCGACGCGCCGGGGCCGGGATCGCCGCGGTGACGACCTCCGCGAGTCGGGTGGTCGTCTCGATCGGACGGGCCTCGACGATGGCTGCGGCGATGCGCTTGGCGAAGCGTTCGTCACCGAACCGACGGATGACGTCGGCGAGGCGTCGTTCGTCGTAGCCGTTGACGACGTCGTCGGCCGACCATGGTGCGTCGGTGTCCATGCGCATGTCGAGCGGTCCGTCGTTGCGATACGAGAAGCCTCGATCGGCGCGGTCGAGCTGCGGCGACGAGACGCCGAGGTCGAACAGTGCCCCCGACAGCTCGCTGACGTCGTGCTGGGCCATGGCGGCGTCGAGCTCGTCGAAGCGGCAGCGGTGGGTCATCAGGCGATCCCCGAACCGTTCGAGTCGGGTGGTCGCGGCGTCGAGCGCCGCCGGGTCACGGTCGAGTCCGAGGATCCGCACGTCGGCCCGCGACTCGAGCAGGGCCTCGCTGTGGCCGCCACCGCCGAGGGTCGCGTCGACGATCACGCCCGCCGGGACGTCGCGGAAGGTTTCCACGATCTCGTCTCGCATGACCGGATCGTGGTCGAAGCTCCGAGCGGCGTCACTCACGTGTCGTTCCAGACTCGGTTGGGTTCGGTGACGTCGTCTTCGTCGCTGATCGTGTCGAAGCGCGAGGGGCGCCAGATCTCGAGCCGGTCGAGCGCGCCGACGAGCTTGGCCTGTCCCCCGGTCTCGATGCCGGCGTGGACGCGGTTGGGTTCGTCGAGGGTGATGCGTCCCTGCTTGTCGACCGAGACGAGGTTGGAGCCGCGACCCATCTTGCGGACGGCGGCCTCGGTCACCTCGCCGCGGCTGAACTTGTCGAGCATCTCGGCGGCCCGACGATCGAAATCGGCAACGGTGGTCACGGAGACGTAGCCCTTCGGGTGTGCGGTGAGGTAGCAGCTCGTACCGAGTCGCTCACGGAACTCGGCCGGGAGCGCGACGCGACCAGCGCCGTCGACGCTGCGGTCGAATTCACCGACGAACACGTTCGCTCCACACCTTCCTGGGCTTCCTCCCGCGCGTGCTGCCTGCTCCCGGAAGGCGGCGGGTTCGCTCTTCCGTGGCCCGAAGTATGACCGTGAGTGTTCACCGAAGTCAACCATTCACCCCCAATTGCCCCCAATTCACCCCGAGTCGCCGCCGCTGCGTGCCATGACCAGGGAGAATCTCACCCCTCGTGCCCGAACGGTTGTTCGCGCGGAGCGCGCGAATTACACGGGTGTGGTTCGGGCCTCGATCGCGGCGGCGACGGCGCGGGCGATGCGACCGGCCGAGGTCGCGTCGAGACCGACGTCGTCGAGCGTCGCCACGTCGCCGATCCGTACCGACGGGGTGTCGACCGAGAACAGCGCAGGCATCTCGTCGAGGATCGAGCGACGGTGGATCTGCCCTTGGATCCGGAGACCGTGACGGGTCCGACGCTGACTCAACCCGACGAGCTTGCGACCGTCGACGATGATCTCGCCGGGACCGAGCCCGGCGAAGCAGACCAGCCCCGACCACGGCGTGCACTCCATCCCGCCCCGGTGCACGTGGAGCCGTGCCGATTCGGCGCCGGCCGAGACCAGCGCGTCGCGCCAGCACTCCCCCGCCCAGATCATCGAGCCACGAACGTCGTCGGGAGCCACCCCGTGTGGGACGACCAGGTCGATCCAGACGATGGCCTCGGGGCGCAGGAGCACCGCTCCCCCGCCCGATCGGCGCCGGACGACGTCGAGTCCGGCGGCGGCGACCCGGTCAGGGTCGAGCACCTCGGCGGTCTGCCGGGACCCGAGCACGATCGCTGGCCGCACCGGGTCGCAGATCCACACTTCGGGTTCGGTGACCGGACCGTCGGCGAACGGGTCGGCCCCGTGCAGCACCTCGGCGGTGTCGTGACGCTCGTCGACCACGATCATGCCGACCACGCTACGGCGGGTGGCGGCGCTGCGGCGGTCGATGTCAGCCGTCGATGTCAGCCGTCGATGTAGCGACGGACCGTCGTGATCGTGCTGGCGTCGGGCAGGGCACTGATGCGCACGCCCTTGCCGGTGCCGACCGCGTGCACCCAGCGCTGGCCGTCGATGGCGATGCCGACGTGGTTGATCACCAACGAGCCGTTGCGCTGCTGGAACACGAGGTCGCCGGCACGGATGCCGTCGGTGTCGAGGTCGACGTGCACACCCTGGTTCGCCTGGGCGGCGCTCCAGTGCGTCAGGTTGATCCCGACCTCACGGTACGCCGCCAAGGTGAGGCCCGAGCAGTCGAACGAGTCGGGACCCTTCGTGAAGAAGGCGTACTCCTTGCCGACCTGGGCCAGCGCGAAGGCGACGACGGTGTCGATCCGCGACTGGGTCGCGTTCGACACCGGGGCGGTCGACGTCGGGGCCTTGGCCGGCGTCGAGCTGGGCGCCGTCGCCCCCGAGGGCAGCTGCAGCTTCTGGCCGGGCAGGATCAGTGAGTCGATCTGCATGTCGTTCGCCGCGAGCAGGCTGGCGAGCGTCACGCCGTACGTGGCGGCGATGCCCGACAACGAGTTGCCGGCGACCACGGTGTGGGTCATCGATCCCGACCCGCTCGTCCCGGTCGACGGAGTGGCCGGCGTCGTCGGGGCCGGCGCGGGTTCGGCGACGGTCGCACCCGCCGGCAGCTTGAGCAGACGGCCGGGGTGGATGACGCTGGTCATCTGCAGGCTGTTGACGCGCAGCAGATCGGCGAGGCGGACGTCGTGCTTCGACGCGATGCCCGACAGCGAGTCGCCCGACTGCACCTTGTACGTCGCCGTCCCGGCCGCGGTCGATCCGCCGGAGTTCGTGACACCCGACTGGTTCGACGAGCCACTCGTCGTCGTGGCCGACGATCCGCCGCCCGGGATCGTCAGGCGCTGTCCCGGCAGGATCAGGCTCGAGATCTGGAGGTCGTTCGCGGTCAACAGCGCCGCCAACGTGATGCCGTGCTTCGACGCGATCCGCGACAGCGAGTCGCCGGCGACGATCGTGTACGAACCGCTGGTCGACGGTGCCGCCGACGAACCACTCGAGTTCGACCCACTGCTGGTCGCCGCCGGCGTCGGCGTGGTGCCGCCCGGGATGGTCAGGGTCTGGCCCGGCAGGATGACACTGGTGATCTCGAGGTCGTTGGCCGACATCAACTGGTTGACCGACACCCCCTGGTCGTAGGCGATGCCGTAGATCGAGTCGCCCGAGCGGACCACGTACGTGGCACCCGCCGCAGCGGCGGTGTCGGCGAAGGCGAGGGTCGAGGCGGTGAGAAAGGCGACGCTGGCGGCGAGGAACCGTCGTGATGCGAACATGCCCGATCTTTCGTCCCGATGCATGAGCGCCTTGAGGAGAAATTGTCGAAAAACCTCACGCCGTCGTGATCTTCGGCGAGTTCGCGCCGGGAGCGCGCAACGCGGCCGACGTCAGGGATCGATCGTCAGGACGCCCGGTCCCAGTCGCGACACCACTCGAGATACGAGATCGTGTCGGCCGGGTCGGGCCGGGCGTCGGGGTCGCCGTACTGCGTCGTCAGCCGGAACCGGAGGTAGTCGCCCGACGGGACGGGCAGGAACGGCCGGTGCTTCCACCAACCGGGCGGCGCGGTCCGACGCGCCTGACGGGCAGCGGTCGTCCAGAGATCGGGTCGCCGGACGACCGCCAACACCGTCGAGAACGTCACTTCGGTCGGGGTTCCTTGGGCAGGCCGAGCACCATCTCGCCGATGATGTTGCGCTGGATCTCGGACGACCCGGCGTAAATCGTGCCGGCGCGGGCGTTGAGGAACGTGTTCACCCACGAACCGGTCGAGTTCGCCGCGCCGGCGTCGTCGGCACCGAACGCCGACGACGGCTCACGACCGTCGACGACCATCGCCTCGGCGCCGTAGATGTCGACGGCGAGCTCGGTGACGATGCGGTGGTACTCGCTCCAGAACAGCTTGCCGATCGCCGCGTCGGGGCCGGGGTGATGGCCCTGCAGGAACTGGGTGAGGACGCGCATGCCGTTGTAGCGCATGATCTGGACCTGCGAATAGGCCCAGGCGAGCTTCTGGCGGACGACGGGGTCGTCGGCGACGCCGCGTTCCTTGGCGAGCAGGAACAGGCGGTCGACCTCGGCCTGGAACCGGATCGGCTGGGTGGCAGCGGCCTCGCCGCGCTCGTAGCCGAGCAGCGCCATCGCGACGCGCCAACCGTCGTTGACGCCGCCGACGACGTGGTCCTTCGGCGTGACGGCGTCGGTGTAGAAGACCTCGTTGAACTCGGACTCGCCCGAGATCATCTTGATCGGGCGCACCTCGATGCCCGGCTGACGCATGTCGACCAGGAGGAACGAGATGCCCTTGTGCTTCGGCGCGTCGGGGTCGGTGCGGGCGACGGTGAAGATGTGGTCGGCGAGATGACCGGCCGAGGTCCAGATCTTCTGACCGTTGAGCACCCACTGATCGCCGTCGAGGACGGCACGCAGACCGACGTTGCCGAGGTCGGAGCCGGCGTTGGGCTCGGAGTAGCCCTGACACCACGTGTCCTCGCCGGAGAGGATGCGCGGCAGGTAGTACTGCTTCTGCTCCTCGCTGCCCATCATCAGCAGCGTGTTGCCGAGCATCTGGATGCCGAACGCGTCGTTCGGCCCGCCGGTCGGCACGCCGGCCTTGGCGAACTCCTCGGCGAGGATGACCTGCTCGAGCGCGGTGAGGCCGGCGCCGCCGTACTCGGCCGGCCAGCCCGGCGCGAGATAGTTGGCTTCGTAGAGGGTCCCGCGCCACTCGGTGACGAACTCGGTGAGCGCGTCGCCCTCCAGGGTGCCCATGCCGCCCCAGTTGGACGGCAGCTTCTCGGCGAGGAAGGCCTGCACCTTCTGGCGGTAGGCCTCGGCGTCTGCGGAATAGGTCGGCTGCATGTCGGCCAAGCTACTCATTGGTCGGTGCTCGGTTTCAGTCCGGAGCGACCGCGTCGGCGCTGTGCTGCGCGAGTGCGACCGCCGCTGCGCCGATGAGCGGGCCGACCTGGCGCGAGCTCACGCCGCGCACCCGCACCGAGTCGAGGTGCGGCAGGCAGCTGCGGACCTCGAACTCCCTCGCGAGCGCGTCGAACAGCGGTGGTCCGAGCACCTCGGGGACGACGCCGCCGATCACGATCTCCGACACGTCGAGCATGGCGGCGAGCGACGCACAGGCGCGAGCGAGCATCGTGCCGACGTTGTCGATCCGGGCCGGCGGCGTGCGACGGAGCTCGCGTCCGGTGGACGCCTCGATCGCCCGGACCGAGGCGTACGCGGCGAGACAGCCGGCGGCGCCGCACACGCAGGCGGCACCGTCGGGCTCGACGACGAGGTGGCCGAACTGGCCGAGGTTGTCGGTGAGGCCCTCGAGGACGCGACCCCCGCTCACCAGTGCGCCGTCGACCTCGTCGCCGACCGACAGTGTCGCGAA
>JBPEWX010000274.1:0-4788 GCA_052032235.1 Ilumatobacter sp.
GAGATCACCACCGACGAGAAGCAGCTCCGCAACATCCTGATCGCGATGTGCACGGCGCTGATCGCCGTCATCGCCTCGGTCTCGGGCCTCAACGTCGCCCAGCAGGACCTGGCGGTCGACCTCGGCGCCTCCCAGAGCGAGATCCTCTGGATCATCAACGCCTACACGGTGGCGCTCGCCGCCCTCCTCATGCCGATCGGCGCGATCGGCGACCGGTGGGGTCGCAAGCCGATCCTGATGATCGGTCTCGTGGTCTTCGGCGTGGCGAGCCTCGGCGCCGCCGTCGCGACCACGACGGCGTTCATGATCGTCGCCCGCGTCGTCGCCGGTGTCGGTGCGGCCATGATCATGCCGGTCACCCTCTCGGTGATCACCTCCAGCTTCCCGCCCGAGGCCCGCACCCGGGCGATCGGCATCTGGGCCGGCTTCGCCGGTGCCGGCGGCATCATCGGCCTGTTCGTGTCGGCGTTCATGGTCGACATGGTCAGCTGGCGTTGGCTGTTCGCCCTGCCGGTCGCACTCGTCGTCCTCGCCGGCGCGATGGCGTGGCGTTCGGTGCCCAACTCGCGTGAGCACAGTGAGCACCCGTTCGACACCGTCGGTTCGGTCCTGTCGGCGCTCGCCATCGGTGGCCTCGTCCTCGGTATCCACGAAGGACCCGAGCAGGGTTGGACGCACTGGATCACCCTGACGGGCATCGTCGTCGGCGTGATCGCCGCCGTCGCCTTCGTGCTCTGGGAGCTGCGCCGCCACGACCCCCTCCTCGACGTGACCACGTTCAAGAACCGCGGCCTGGCCTCCGGTTCGCTCACCCTGCTCATCGTGTTCGCCGTCATGTTCGGCATCTTCCTGGTGCTGTTCCCGTACTTCCAGGCCGTGATCGGCTGGTCGGCGCTCCGCTCGGCCGTGGCACTGCTCCCGATGGCGTTCGTGATGATGCCGATGTCGGCCGTCGCCCCGTTCGTCGCCGAGCGGATCGGCAGCCGCACGACGATGCTGTCGGGCGTGGCCATCTTCGCCACCGGCCTGGCGACGCTCGCGCTGAGGGCGTCGGTCGAAGGCGGCTACATGTCGGTCCTGCCCGGTCTCGTCATCATCGGCCTCGGCATGGGTCTCACCATGACCCCCGCCACCGCGGCCATCACCGAGACGCTCCCTGCCGACAAGCAGGGTGTCGCGTCGGCGCTCAACGACACCTCTCGCGAGGTCGGCGGTGCCCTCGGTGTCGCTCTGCTCGGTTCGGTGCTGAGCGCCGGCTACGAGTCGGCCATCGAGCCCGACCTCGCCGGGCTGCCCGAAGAACTCGCCGAACCGGCTCGTGAGGGCATCGGCGGAGCGCTCGCCGTCGCCGGCCAGGCCGGCGAGCAGGGCCCGCAGCTCGTCTCGGCCGCCCAGCACGCCTTCGTCGACGGTTGGGTGCAGTCGATGTGGATCGGCGTCGCCCTCGCCGGCGTCACCTTTGCCTACCTGCTGTTCTTCGGACCGAAGAAGCGCAGCGAGACCGGCGACGTGCCCACCGCACAGGCCGAACTCGAACTCGCCCTCGAGGGCTGATCGTCAACCCGTGGGCTGATGATCACAGGTCATCGGTGTTCGCCAGGCCGGACAGAACCGGCTTGGCGAACACGATGGCCGCACCGAGCGTGATGCCGCCACCGAGCAGGAACGGCGCCTGCAGGTCGATGGCGTACGCCACGAAGCCGCCGGCCACGATGCCGAGCGCGCTGGCCGCAGCGCCGAACCAGCGGTAGGCGCCGTTCACCCGGCCGAACTGATCGGTCGGGATCAGGCGCTGCCGCACGGTGATGGTCGCCACGTTCCACACCGTGATGCCGAACCCCATCACGAAGCCGGCCGTGGCGACCACGGCGACCGGTGGTGTCAGGCCGATGACGATCTGGGCGACACCGAAGGCCAGGTAGGGCGCCACCACCGAATTCTTGAGCCCGATCGCGCCCACGATGCGTGGCCCGAGCAGGCCACCCGTCGCCGCTCCCATGGCCGTGATCGCGAGCAGGAGCCCGAACCCGAAGCTGTCGAGGCCGAGTTCGTCGACGGCGAACTTGGCGAAGATGCCCTGACCGAGCATCAAGCCCAGGTTCGTGACCGTGAACATGATGGCCAACGTGCGGAGCAACTGGTGGCGGCCGAGCCACCGGATGGCCGAACGCAGGCTGCGATCCTCGATCGACACCGCGGCGACCGGTGGCGCCTTCCTGACGCGGATCGTCAGCAGCAGCGCCGCCGCCACGGCGAAGCTCGCCGCGTTGGCAGCGAAGGGCAGGCCGACGTCGATGTCGAAGAAGAAGGCGCCCACTGCCAGGCCGGCGATCGAGCCGGCGACGATCTCGGCGGCGAACAGCAACCCGTTCGCGCGGGCCAACTGGTCCTGCTCGACGAGCATCGGCACGAACGCCTGCGCCGTGCTGTCGAACAGCACCTCGCAGGAACCGATCACGACGAGCAGGGCGATCAGCCACCAGATCGAGATGGTGCCGCGGATCGCCCAGGCGGCGATGATCGAGTAGAGGCCGACGCGAGCCAGGTTCGCCGCCACCATGAGGAGCCGCCGGTCGACCCGGTCGACCACGACGCCGACGGGGAGCGAGATCACGAGCCACGGCACGAACGTCGCCACCGTCGTGAGCGCGAGCAGTCGTTCGTCGTCGGTCAGCGACAGCGCGAGCAACGGCATGGCGACGAAGTTGATGCCGTCGCCGAGGTTGCTGATCAGGCTCGCCCACCACTGGCGCCAGTACGCCGTGGGTAACGGCACGCGCGCGGTACTCACGCAGCCGTCACCACGAGGCGCTCGTCGTTCCCTGCCCGAGCCATCGGGGCGAACCTAGCCGTCGCGTCCGACCAGATCGGTCCGTTTCAGCTTGCCCAACGTGGTGCGTGGCAGCTGTGAGACGATCACCACGTTGCGTGGCGCACAGTAGGCCGGCAGCTCCGCCCGAACCGCCGCGCGCAGCTCGTCGAGCGACGGTGCGTCGCCGTCGGCCGGGACGACGAAGGCGGTGACGACGTGGCCCCACTCGGGGTCGGGGACGCCCGCGACGCCGACGTCGACGACCTTCGGGTGGCGGGCGAGGATGCGCTCGACCGGGTCGGGCCACACGTTCTCGCCGCCGGTGATGATCAGATCGCCACGACGACCGTGCACGTTCAGCCGTCCGTCGACGGTGAGCTCGCCGAGATCGCCCGTCGGGAACCAGCCGCCGGCGACGAACGGATCGGTGCCGTCGCGATAGCACCGCAAGAGCATCGGGGCGCGCAGCTGGATCTCACCGTCGATGATGCGCACCTCGACCCGGTCGAGCGGCACACCGTCGTAGACGACGCCGCTGCCGGTCTCGGTCATGCCGTAGGTGGTGACCGAGTTGGCCGGCCGGTCGGCGGGGGCGTGGGCCCCGCCGAGCACGATCACGCGCCAGCGGTCGGTGTCGATCCGTCGCATGGCCGTCGCCACCAGGGAGACGAGCGTGGCGTCACTCGAGTCGACGGTCTCGACGTCGAAGGCGGGGATCACGGTCAGCCGGGTGCCGGTGTGGAGTGCCCGGGTCACGACCGAGAGTCCGCCGACGTGGGCCAAGGGCAGGCAGGCCAGCCAATGGTCGTGTTCCGGATCGACGCCGAGTCGCGCCGACGTCGCCTCGGCGGACGCGGCCACGGCCTCGTGGGTGAGGACGACGCCCTTGGGGCTGCCGGTCGATCCGCTGGTCGCCACGACGAGCGCGTCGCCGTCGTCGACCGGCCGGCCTTCGGCCAGCTCCGAGGTGCCGCCGGGCTCGACCACACTGCTGGCTCCCATGGCGGCCATCAGCGCCGCTTTCGCAGCCGGCGGGAACCGCTGGTCGACCGGCAGGACGGCGTCCCCCGAATCCCAGGCGCGCTGGAGCGCGTGCACGAACGCCGGACCGCCCGGCAGGTCGAGCGCGACGAGGCGCCGCACCGTCAGGCCGTCACCGGATCGATCGGTGCCGGGGCGCCGGCCGCTGCCTCGATCTGAGCGGCGACGTCGAGACAGCGGAGGTCGGTGAACCGGTCGCCCATGACCTGCACGCCGACCGGCAACCCGTCGGCCGTGCCGCACGGCACGATCGCACCCGGGAGGGCGAGGAAGTTGGCCGGCAGCACGGGACGCAAGGTGTCGCGGATGAGTTGTTCGTTGTCGCCGATGTCGGCGTCGTGCTCGAACGGCGGCATGCCCCACGTGGGCGACAGCAGGATCGGGTGCTGCGCGAAGAACTCCGACCACTCCCGCATCAGTCGGAAGCGGGTGCCCTGCACGTGGGCGGAGAGTTCGACCGAGGTCTCGGGTGCCACCTCGGCGAACCCGTCGAGGATCTTGCGGGCGTCCTCGCCGAGGATCTCGTCGAGGAGCGGCCGGGTCACCGACAGGTCGGAGAGCAGGAGCGCCGCCCACATCTCGATCGCCACCTCGTAGTCGGGCGGTGCCGCCTCGACCACGTCGTGGCCGGCGTCGGCCAGGATGTCGGCCGCAGCACGGACCGCCGCTGCGATCTCCGGGTGGGTGTCGCCGCCGGGCGGGTCGGCGAGGACGGCGATGGTGAGGCGCTCGCCGTTTGCGAGTTCGGTGAACGTCGCCGGGACCGATCGCGGGTCGCGAGGGCTCGGTCCGGCGACCACCTCGAACGCGGCTCGCACATCGGCGACGCGTCGAGCCATCGGGCCCTCGACCAGCATCTGCTGCGAGCTCAGCAGCTGGTCCTGCGGCGGGATGACCGTCGCCATCGGCACGGCGCCGACCGTGGGCTTGATCGA
>JBPEWX010000275.1:0-8658 GCA_052032235.1 Ilumatobacter sp.
GGTCGGGGTCGAGCCCCTCGGAGGTGAGCTCAGACGGAGGTGAGTTCGGCGTCGGCCTTGGCCTTCGCCTTGCGGTCGCTCAGTCGCTTCGCGACGCGACCGCTCTTTTCGAGGTACTTCACGATGCGGTCGCGTGCCTGCTCGGCCTCTGCGTCGAGGCCCTCGATCGACTCGAGGTCCCAGGTGCGCAGCACCATCGGGACGAGGATCTGCTCGTGGTGGATCGCGAGGTCGTAGATGCCCGCGTTGGCGATCCGCTTGGCGTGCTCGGCGAAGCCGGGGATGCCGACGCCGGGCATCGCGAACTTCGTGACCTCTTCCTCCATCGCCATGACCATGCCGCTCGGGTCGACCTCGATCGCCGCCTTGGCGAGATCGCGGTAGAAGAGCTGGTGCAGGTTCTCGTCGGAGGCGACGCGCATCATGACGTCGTAGCCGGCCGGATCACCGATCATCTGCCCGGTGGAGCGGTGCGCGATGCGGGTCGCGAGCTCCTGGAGCGAGAGGTAGACGAAGCCGTTCTGGACCGTGGGAGGGTTCGGGGTGATCCCGCCCGACACCTGCGCCATACGGCACCGCTCGAGGTGGTGCGGGTCGATCGCCCGGGTCACCATGAGGTAGCCGTAGATCGCCATCGAGTGGCGGCCCTCTTCGGCGGTCCAGCGACGGACCCATTCGCCCCAGGCCTTCTCGGAGCCGAACTTGCTCTCGACGGTGCGGAAGTAATACGGCAGGTTGTCCTCGGTGAGGAGGTTGACGAGCAGCGACGAACGAACGGCGTCGTCGATCTCTGCGCCGGCGAGATCGGCGTCGTCGGCCGACCATTCCTCTCCGGGGATCGGGTCGCGCCCACGGCCGTACGGGACGTGCTCGTGGGGGAACCATTCTTTCGTGGTCGACAGATGGCGTTCGAGCAACCGCTCGACCGTGGTGTCGAGATCGTCGAGAACTGCTTGATCCGGGCGCACGACGTGCACCCTATCGCCCTACCGACCAGTAGGTAGCATCACGAACCCGTCTTTTCCGTGCCGGGCGCGGCGACGAACGGACGAACGACGAACAGGGCCACGAGGGCGCCGGCACCGACCGCCCCGGCGAGCAGGGCGGCACCCGACCCGGGGCCGGCGAGGAGCGCCGCCGCCACGAGCGGTCCGGTCGTCTGACCGGCGCGTGCCATCGCCGTCCAGCCCGCCATCACCGCAGCACGCTGGCCGTCGGGTGCCCGCGACATCGCCGCGTCCTGCAGGGTCGGGAGCAACGCCCCTTCGGCGATCCCGTAGGCGAGTGCACCGAGGCACAGCACGATCAACGACCCGGCGAAGCCGAGGAGCAGGAACGATCCGGTCCACGCCGCCGCCGAGACGAGCGCCACCGTGTTGACGCCGACCCGTCGGCGGATCCGGCCGAGGTTGAACGCAGCGAGCGACGACGTGATCGCGGGCAAGCCGAACACGATGCCGCGTCCCCAGGCGTCGAGGCCGAACTCGTCGTCGAGGTGGGTGGGGAGCGCGGCGAGGAACACACCGAAGATGACGGCGAAGCTCACGGCCGCAGCGATCACACTGGTCGAGATCGTCCGGTCGCCGAACGCCAGTCGTGCACCGGCGAGCTGATCCCGCAGCGACACCTGCCCTGCCGGACGTCCCGGAGGGAGCGTGCGCCACGCGAACAGCGCCGAGAACACACCGAGCGACAGGGGAGCGAGCGCCCACCGCCACCCGAACGCGGAAGCAATCGCCCCGGACACGACGGGGAACGCCGCCAACGCAACCGTGAGCACGCCCGAGTTGGCGCCGATCCATCGCGTCCGCTCGTCGCCGTCGAAGTGGTCGGAGATCAGCACGATCGCCAGGTTGACCAGGCCGGCGGCGCCGAGGCCCAGGCAGAAGCGCGCGGCGAGCATCACCTCGAACGTGGGTGCGATCGCGACGAAGACACCGGCGAGACCGAACACGAACAGGCACGGCGTCAGGACCGGTCGTCGCCCGAAACGGTCGGCGAGGAGACCGATGATCGGCGCCATCACGATGCCCGGCAGCGACGCCGCCGCCACGAGCAGGCCCGCCGAACCGTCGGGTCGGTCGAACGTCTCGAGGATGTCGGGGATCAGCGGCGCGAGCAGGGAGTTGCCCATGATGCTCGTCAGCGTCGTGACGAACACGAGGGGAAGGATCGGGCGCGTCGCCCCCACCTGCTCGCGCATCGGGCCGACGCTAACGGCCGCACCCGTCGTTCCTCGGCGCGAGAAGTCGCGCGGGGCGACCGGACGAGCCCGGTTTCACGTCGAAAACGGTGGAGGAGGGTTTGGGAATCGATTCACGACCCCTGGTAGCCTCGCTGCCCGATGTCGCTGTTTCTGCGCGATTACCTCACCGTCGTCTGGTTCGGCCTCGCCGCGCTGGTCCTCGGCAGTCTGCTGCTCGGTATTGCCGCCGCAGTCAGGCCGTCGCGTCCCAACGCCGAGAAGCTGATCGCGTACGAGTCCGGTGTCGACCCGGTCGGCATGGGGTGGTCGCAGAGCCAAGTTCGTTATTACGTGTTCGCCCTCCTCTTCGTCATCTTCGACGTCGAGGCCGTGTTCATCTTCCCCTGGGCGACCGCCATGGAGCGGTACGGCTGGTTCGGCCTCGTCACGATGCTGATCTTCATCGTGTTGCTGCTCGACGGTCTCGTGTACGCCTGGAAGCGAGGACTCCTCCGATGGGTCTAGTCGACCGCGGGCGCATGCCCGCCCCACTCACCAAGTTGTTCAACATCGGGCGTTCGTACTCGATGTGGGTGTACCAGTGGGGTCTTGCCTGCTGCGCGATCGAGATGGGCGCCGCGTTCGCGTCGCCGCGCTACGACGTGATGCGCCTCGGTGTCATCCCGTTGCCGGCGAGCCCGCGTCAGGCCGACTTCGTCGTCGTGTCCGGCACGGTCACCGACAAGATGGCGCCGGCCGTGCGGCGTCTGTACGAGCAGATGCCCGAACCGAAGTACGTCATCTCGATGGGATCGTGCGCCAACTGCGGCGGCCCGTACTGGGACAGCTACTCGGTCACCAAGGGCGTCGACCAGATCCTGCCGGTCGACGTGTACGTGCCGGGCTGCCCGCCGCGCCCGGAGGCGTTGCTCGAGGGCATCGTCCTGCTCCAGCAGCGCATCCGCAACGAGGACATGGGCGCCAAGTGGCGTCACGAGGAGTACACCTCGCTGCAGGCGAGCAACGCCAAGAAGAACCCGCCGGCCGCCGTCGAGCAGGCGTCCGACGCCGCTCGCGAGCCGATCGTGGTCGGGGGTGGCCCGATTGAGTGACACCTCCACCGACGAAGCGCCGGCGGAGCTCCCCGGCGACGGCCTGCGCGACGGCATCGTCGACGCGCTGCGCGCGGCGATCGGCGACCAGCTGCTCGACACCCACCTCGTTCCGCAGACCGACCTCTGGGTCCGCGTCTCGCCCGAGGCGTGGCAGCAGACCGGCGCCGTGCTGAAAGACCAAGGGTTCGACTACTTCTGCTTCCTGTCGGCGATCGACTGGATGCCGTCGCCGTACGGCAAGGGCGAGGACGACCCGTCCGCCGACGACGACGAGGCCGAAGCCGAAGAGATGAAGTCGGGCTACACCGGCGGCGACACCCGCTTCCAGGTGTTCGCCCGCCTCACCGACATCCGTCGCCACGTCGGCGTCACGATCAAGGCCGACGTGCCCGAGTCGATGACGATCGACACGTGGATCGGCAGCTTCGCCGGCGCCAACTGGCACGAGCGCGAAACGCACGAGATGTTCGGGATCACCTTCGACGGTCACCCCGACATGCGCAATCTGTACCTGCCCGGCGAGTTCGAGGGGTTCCCGCTCCGCAAGGACTTCCCGCTCCTCTCCCGGATGATCAAGCCCTGGCCCGGCATCGTCGACGTCGAGCCGATGCCCGAATTCGACGACGAAGAAGGCGGTGACGGCGAATGACCATGCTCAACGAACGCCAGCAGCTGTCGTACATCGCGGCCCAGGCCGCCGACGCCCGCCTCAACGTCGAGCTCGAGACCGAGGGCATGACCCTCAACATCGGTCCGCAGCACCCGGCGACGCACGGCACGCTCCGCATCATCGCCCGCCTCGACGGCGAGCAGGTCGTGTGGGCCGAGCCCGTGCCCGGCTACATGCATCGCGGCTACGAGAAACTCACCGAGGTCCGCACGTTCCCGCAGGTCACCACGCTGATCAACCGGATCGACTGGCTCGGCAGCTTCGCGAACGAGGTGCCGTTCATCCTCGCCGCCGAACAGCTCATGGAGATCGAGGCGCCGCCGCGCGCCCAGTACATCCGCACGATCCTGTTCGAGCTGTCGCGCATCGCCAACATCGGCCTGTTCCTCGGCGACCTCGGCGTCCAGATGGGTGCCGTCACCCCCGCCTTCTTCGGGTTCCGCGACCGTGAGTACGTCCTCAACCTGATCGAGGGCGCCACCGGTGGCCGCTTCCACCCGAACTTCGACCGCATCGGCGGCCTGAAGGACGATCTGCCGAAGGGCTGGATCAACGAGACGAAGCAGGTCATGAAGCGCCTGCGCGGCTTCTGCGACGAGATCGAAGACCTGCTGTTCGGCAACGAGATCTTCCAGAGCCGTACCCGCGGCATCGGCGTCATCCCCGCCGACGTCGCCAAGTCGTACGGCCTGTCGGGCGCCAACCTGCGCGCCTCGGGCGTCGACTGGGACCTCCGCCGCGACCAGTCGCTGCCGATGGCCTGGGACAAGGCCGACTTCAAGGTGTGGACCCACCCCGACGGCGACTCGTGGGCCCGCTGCTGGGTCCGCCTGCAGGAGACCCGTGAAGCCACCAAGATCGTCGACCAGCTGATCGACGACCTGCCCGCCGGCCCGGTCATGGCCAAGGTGCCCCGCATCATCAAGGTGCCCGAGGGCGAAGCGTGGATCTCGACCGAGAACCCGCTCGGTGAGATGGGCTACTACGTCGTGAGCAAGGGCGACCTCGGACCGTTCCGGGTCAAGATCCGCTCGGCCAGCTTCAACAACATCTCCATCACCCCCTGGGTGCTCAAGGGCGTCTACGTGCCCGACATCATCACGATCCTGGCCAGCCTCTACTTCATCCTCGGAGACATCGACCGGTGACATCCCTGCTTGCTGTTGAGGTCCCGTACTGGGGACAGTCGCTGTTGCGCGTCTTGGGCGGCATCGTCGCGGTGCTCCTGCCCGCCGGCACGATCGTCTACCTGTTCCTGTTCAAGATGATGTCGTTCATGCAGAGCCGCCTCGGCCCGATGGAGGCCGGCCCGTACGGTTCGATGCAGCTCCTCGCCGAGGTCGGCAAGTGGCTGCAGAAGGAAGACATCATCCCCGAGAACGCCGACCGGACGATCTTCAAGATCGCCCCGCTCATCGTCCTCGCATCCACCTTCTTGCTCGTCGTCGTCGTGCCGTTCGGCCCCGACGCCCTGATGACCGACTTCGAGGCCGGCATCTACTACGCCCTGGCGATCGGCTCGGTCTCGGTCATCGGCATCCTCGTCGCCGGCTGGTCGAGCGCGAACAAGTACTCGCTGCTCGGTGGCCTGCGTGCCGCCGGTCAGCTCATCGCCTACGAGTTGCCGATGGTGCTCGCCGTCGTCGGCGTCGTCATCCAGGCCGGTTCGATGAACCTGCAGCAGATCGTGGTGGCACAGAACACCTACGAGATCTTCGGGCTCGACTGGATCGGCATGCCGTTCGTCATCACCCAGTGCGTCGGCTTCGTGATCTTCATGATCGCCGTCCAGGCCGAGCTCACCCAGCCGCCGTTCGACATGCCGATCGCCGAATCCGAGCTCGTGTCCGGTTACATGACCGAGTACTCGGGCTTCCGCTTCCTGACGTTCTTCATCGCCGAGTTCGCCACCGCCGGCGTCTTCGCCTTCATCGCCGCCGTGCTCTTCCTCGGCGGGTGGGGCGTCCCGTTCAGCTGGTTCGGCTGGGACACCGTCGATTCGGTCGACAACTGGATGAACGTCGTCGGGCCGATCATCATGCTCACCAAGATGATGCTGCTGGTCGGCATCATCATGTGGGTCCGCTTCACGTACCCACGTTTCCGTGAAGACCAGCTCCAGCAGTTCGCCTGGAAGGTCCTCATCCCGGTGTCGATCCTGAACATCGCCGTCACCGCAATCCTCAAGGTCGCCGTCTAATGCCTTCGAAGCCGAAAGTACCGGGCCTGATCAAGGGCCTCGGCATCACGATGGGAACCATGTTCCGCACCGCGAAAGACGGTGCGGCCACGGTCCAGTATCCGCATGCCAAGGAGACCCCGCCCGTCCGCGCACGCGGCGTCATCGCGCTCCGCGAGGACAACTGCACGGCCTGCATGCTGTGCGCCCGTTCGTGCCCCGACTGGTGCATCTACATCGAGGCCCACAAGCAGCTCGCCCCGCCCCGTCGCGCCGGCGGCAAGCCGCGCCAGGTCAACCACCTCGACCGGTTCGACATCGACTACGCACTCTGCATGTACTGCGGCATCTGCGTCGAGGTCTGCCCGTTCGACGCCCTCTTCTGGAGCCCCGAGTACGAGTACTCCGAGCCCCGCATCGCCGATCTCCTCCACGACAAGGACAAGCTCGGCGAGTGGATGGAGACCGTGCCCGAGGCGCCCGAGCTCGAGGCGGGGGCGGCCAAGAAATGAGCCTCCTCGCGCAAGCCAACGACGGGGTCAACGTCGCCCAGAACGTCGGCTTCTGGATCATCGCAGCGATCATGCTGTGGGGTGCGTTCCGCGTCGTCACGACCCGCAACGTCGTCCACGCCGCACTGTGGCTCGTCGTGGTGCTCGGCGGCATCGCCGCCCAGTACATCCTCGCCGCTGCCGAGTTCGTGGCGATCTCGCAGGTGCTGGTCTACATCGGCGCCGTGATGGTGCTGTTCCTGTTCGGCATCATGCTCACCCGCGCCACGATCGGTGAAGAGACCGACGTCAACAACAAGGGCTGGGCGATCGGCATCCCCGTCGCCCTCCTGATGTTCGGCGTGCTCGCCTACGTCAGCATCGACTACACCGAGGACGCGACGCTGCCCGAACCGACCGAGGGTCAGATCGCCTCGGCGACCACGGCGATCTCCGACGCCTACCTCGGTGCCTACCTCGTGCCCCTGATCGCCGTCTCGTTCGTCCTGCTCGCCGCCGCCATCGGCGCCATCGTGCTGGCCCGGAAGGACTGACCGATGTACGCGTTCAACTTCCTCCTCCTCAGCGCTGCGCTCTTCTCGTTCGGCGTCTACGGCGTCCTCGCCCGCAAGAACGCGGTCATGGTGCTGATGTCGATCGAGCTGATCCTCAACTCGGTCAACCTGAACCTCGTCGCCTTCGCGCTGATGAACAACTCGATCGACGGGCACGTGTTCGCCCTGTTCGTGATCGCGATCGCCGCCGCCGAAGTCGGTGTCGGTCTCGCCATGGTGCTGATGATCTACCGCAACCGGCGTTCGATCGCGCTCGATGAACTCTCGGAGATGAAGGGATGAGCCGACCCTCCATGTTGCTCGCCGCAGAAGAATCCGGCCACGCCGTCGGCGAAGCCAGCGGGTGGTTCCTCGAGAACGCCTGGCTGATCCCGGTCATCCCGGCCGTTGCGTTCTTCCTCATCCTGTTCTTCGGCAAGAAGCTGCCCCGTGGCGGCAGCGAGTTCGGCATCGTCGCGATGCTCGGTTCGCTGTTCGTCGCCGCCGGTGCCACCTGGCAGTGGATCTCGTCCACGACGAGCCACTACGACGAAGCCGGGAACTACGAGGTCGAACCCGTCATCCGCGAGATCGTGTGGTGGCAGTCGGGTCCGTACGAGTTCGGTCTCGGCCAGCACATCGACGGTCTCGCCATCATGGCCCTGCTGCTCGTGGCGTTCATCTCGACGCTGGTGCAGCTGTACTCCACCGAGTACGTCAACGGCGACCGTCGCTACACCCACTTCTTCGCCGCGCTCACCCTGTTCTCGTCGGGCATGCTCGCCATGGTGCTCGCCCCCGACATGGTCCAGCTGATCCTCGGCTGGGAGATCATGGGTCTCTGCTCGTTCATGCTGATCGGCCACTGGTGGGAAGAGCAGGCCAACAGCCGTGCGGCGCTCAAGGCGTTCTTCACGGTCCGCGTCGGCGACATGGGGCTGCTGGTCGGCACGGCCATGCTGCTCGCGATCTTCGGCACCCTCCAGATCTCCGAGATCAACGAGCTCGCCGCCGCCGGCGAGTTCGACAGCCAGAACATGCTCATGTGGACCGCGGTGGCGTTGTTCATCGCCTGCATCGGCAAGTCGGGCCAGTTCCCGCTCCACACCTGGCTCCCCGACGCCATGGCCGGCCCGACGCCCGTCTCGTCACTGCTCCACAGCTCGACGATGGTCGTCGCCGGCGTGTTCCTCGTCGCCCGCATCTACCCGGTGTTCCACGTCGGTCTCGACATCAACGCCGCCGGACAGTCGGTCAACCTGATCGCCGCCATCGGTGGCATCACCCTTCTCGTCGCCGCCGCGCTCGCCTTCGTCCAGAACGACATCAAGAAGGTGCTCGCCTACTCGACGGTGTCGCAGCTCGGCTACATGATGATGGGCCTCGGCATCGGCGCCTGGACCGGCGCCGTGTTCCACATCTTCACGCACGCCTTCTTCAAGTGCTGCCTGTTCCTCGCCGCCG
>JBPEWX010000276.1:0-2364 GCA_052032235.1 Ilumatobacter sp.
CCCGGCAGGGCCTCGGTGTCGACGACGGTGCCGATGCCGGCTCCGGCGACGATCGCGTCGGCGCGCGCTCGCAGGGCGTCGGGCGACTGGGCGACCATTCGCCAGAACGCCAGGTCGTCGCACACGGTCTTGTGCAGATACGACAAGGCGACGTCCTGCAGCGCCGCGAGCACCAGGCCCCCGCATCGCAGCGCTCGTGCGAGCGGATGCGTCGCGCAGCGCTGCACGAGGTCTCGTCGGCCGGCGATGATGCCGGCCTGGGGCCCGCCGAGCAGCTTGTCGCCGCTGAAGGTGATCAGGTCGGCGCCGTCGGCGATGGTCTGGACCGCGGCCGGTTCACCGGTCAGCCACGCCGGCGGCGCACCCTTCATCCACGGCACCGTTGCGTCGACGAGGCCGCTGCCGATGTCGGCGACGACCGGCACGTCGAGCGTGGCGAGTCGGGCGACCGGGGTGTCCTCGACGAAGCCCTCCACCCGGTAGTTGCTCGGGTGCACCTTGAGGACGAGCGCCACGTCGGTGTCGGGGCGGGCGATCGCTCGCTCGTAGTCGGACAACCGGGTGCGGTTGGTCGTGCCGACGTCGACGAGCCGGGCCCCGGACTGTTCCATCACCTCGGGGACGCGGAACGCGCCGCCGATCTCGACCGACTCGCCGCGAGAGACCGCGACGTCACGTCCCTCGGCGAGTGCGGCGAGCACCAGCAGGACGGCCGACGCGTTGTTGTTCACGACGATCGCGTCCTCGGCCCCGCACAGGCGGGCGAACAGCTGGCCGACGGCCCGCTGGCGCGAGCCGCGCTCGCCCGTGGCCAGGTCGAACTCGACGGTCTGGGCACGTGCAGCCTGCGAGTGGGCCAGCGGTGCCCGGCCGAGGTTCGTGTGGAGCAGCACACCGGTCGCGTTCACGACCGGTGTGAGCAGCGACCGCTCGAGCCCGCGGACGAGTTCGGCGGCCTCGTCGAACCGGCCGCCGTCGGCGATCGCCGCCCGAGCAGCGTCGACGAGCATCGGGTGGGGGAGCGACGACTGTTCGGCGAGTCGGCGCGCCAGCGTGTCGACCGAGGGCGGACGATCGGCGGGCGTGCTCACGACGGGCAGCCTAGGGAGTTCGTGTCGGGGCGCGCCCTTCGGGTCGGCCCGGTGGAGGCCGTAGTGTCGCTGCGGTGAGCCTCCCGATCGACATCGTCCAGCTCGACCCCGAGCTCCCGCTCCCCGCTTATGCACACGAGGGCGACGCCGGCCTCGACCTGTACGCGCGGGAGTCAGCGGTGATCCGAGCGGGCGGGCACCGACTCCTCATGCCGACCGGCATCTCGATCGCGATCCCCGTCGGCTACTGCGGCCTGGTCATGCCGCGATCGGGTCTCGCCTTGAAGCACGGCATCAGCATCGTCAACGCGCCCGGTTTGATCGACGCCGCGTATCGCGGCGAGATCAAGGCAGTGCTGGTGAACACCGACCCGGCCGACGACTACGAGATCCATCGCGGCGACCGGGTCGCCCAGCTGGTGATCCAGCGGGTCGAACAGGTCGCCTGGAACGTCGTCGAATCACTCGACGGTGTCGACCGCGGCGGCGGCTTCGGCCACTCCGGCCGCTAGTTGCGCGGAGTGTCGGATGATGTCAGACATCGACCGACGGGGTCGTGGAGACCCGAGTCGATGGTCGGTCGGTTGATGTCTGACATCAACCGACCGACTCGTCAGGACTCGGTGATGGTGACCGACTCGATGACGACCTCTTCGAGCGGGGGGACGCCGTTGTCGTTCGGGTTGCCGGCGGCATCGAGCGCGGGGAGTGTGTCGTCCATCCCCTCGATCACGGTGCCGAAGACCGAGTAGCTCGGCGGCAGGAACGTGGCGTCACCGGTGATGATGAAGAACTGGCTGCCGTTCGTGTTCGGCCCCGAGTTCGCCATCGCCACCGTGCCAGGCGTGTAGACGTCGCTGCTGTCGGGCAGTTCGTCGGCGAAGGAGTAACCGGGACCACCGGTTCCGGTCGCCGTCGGGTCGCCGCACTGCGCCATGAAGCCCGGGATGATCCGGTGGCAGTTCGTGTCGTCGAAGTAGTGGTACCGGGCCAGCGTGACGAAGCTGTTCACCGTCAGCGGCGCCGCCTCGTCGTCGAGTTCGACCACGAGCGTGCCCTTGTTGGTGACGATCTCGGCGGTGTACGTCTTCGACGTGTCGATGCACGTCGGCGGGTACTCGTCGAAGCTCTGCTGCTGCTCGCTCGAACCGTCGACGGCAGGACAGTCGGCAGCGTCGGCCTGCGGCGCCAACGTGGGCGGCGGGGCCGGCTGCTGGATCTCGATCACGAAGGTCAGTGCGGCACCGCCGGGGATGACGCCGGCATATCCCTC
>JBPEWX010000277.1:0-3791 GCA_052032235.1 Ilumatobacter sp.
ATCCGATCGTGCGTCAGATGTCGCGGATCGCGTCGATCGTTCCGTCGTCGATCGCCGCGAGGTGGCGACGGTGGTCGTCGTCGGTCAGGTCGGCGTAGCCCTCGGAGAAGTCGGCGACCGCCTCGTCGAACGTGGCGTCGTTGCCGAGGTACCCGTCGATCGCTGCGGCGTCACCGGTGCGGGCGTGGGCGAGCGCCAGGGTGCGACCGCACAAATCGCCGTAGATGCGCAGCGCCTTCCCGCCGAGTTCCTCGATCGGCCACGACCCCTTGCCGTCCCACAGCTGGCGGAAGTAGAAGTCGGCCGTCTGGCCGGTCGAGGTGTAGGTGAACCGCGACCAGCCGAGGAACACGTCGCCGGCGGCCTGCATGAGACGTTGCCCCTGGACCACGCGTTCACCGGCGGTGTCGAAGGCGCTCGGTTCGAGCGCCGACTCGAGGACGGACGCCGTCGCCTCCTTGAACTGGAGCACGAGTGGGTCGCCGTCGGCGGTCGTGCACAACAGGATCAGACAGCGCGTGCCGACGCTGCCGACGCCCACGACCTTGCGGGCGACGTCGACCGTGCGGTAGCGCTCGAGCACCCGTCGCCGGGTGAGCGGCAGACTCACGAGGTACTGCTCGAAGAACGCACGGATGTCGGCGCGCTCGTGGTCGTCGAGATCGGGGAGTCGTTCGACGAGTGGCGGGTCGTCGACGAATCGCAGGTGGCCGTCGACGTCGGTCGTCAGCTTCGACACCGCTCGGAGGCTGTTCTTCCTGCGAGCCTTGCCGATCAGTTTGTCGGCGTGTTTGCGACCCTCCGAGCGCAACCGGGCGATGATCTCGTCGACCTCGAGGCGGAAGTAGTAGAGCTCGAGCGGGTCGATGACGGCGAGCTTCGCGATCGCGTCGCGGTAGCCGGCGACGGCGGCGAGCGCAGCGCGGCGGGCCTTGTTCTCACCGAGTCCGTTGGCGCGGGCGGCGACGACCATCGACGCGGCCAGTCGTTTGACGTCCCACTCGAACGGACCGGGCAGCGTCTCGTCGAAGTCGTTGACGTCGAACACCAGGCGGCGGTCGGGACCGTTGAACACCCCGAAGTTCGACAGGTGGGCATCACCGCACAGCTGCACCCACAGCCCGCTCGACGGGACCGTCGCGAGATCGTCGGCCATCACGGCTGCGGCACCGCGGTAGAACGTGAACGCGCTGGCGCTCATGCGTCCGTGTCGGATCGGGACGAGCGAGGCGAGCCGGTTCGTGTCCTGCCCGGTGAGGATCGCGACGGGGTCACCTCGATCGGTCGGGACGCGTGCGTGCTCGTCGAGCGGGACGTCGCGCCGGCGTTCGGCACCGAAGGCCCGTCGGTCGGCGGTGGTGGTCGTGGCGGAACGGCGGACGGCGTCGCCCGCCGATTCGTGGGTCTGTCCGGTTCGGGGGGTGACCGGCGTCGGGAATCCGTTGGTCACGGAGGCGACGGTAGTGCGTGCGGCGGCGGCGGTCGACCGGCCATTGGTCCCGATGTCGCGGCCCGTCGGCGGCGCGTCGGGGCCCGGGTCAGTCGCCTTCTTTGACCGCGCGCAGGATCAGCGTGGTCGGGACCGGGCTGATCTCGCTCACCCCGAGCTCGAGGATCTGGTCGACTCGGAAGTTGGAGCGTGCGAGGTGGATGAACCAGTCGCCGATCGTGCGGCCGACGGTGCCGTACGGGTGCACCTTCGAACCCATCTCGTCGGTGGTGTACACGCCGGCGAACGGGTGCGGCACCGCGATCACGAACGGCCGCCCCGACCGCATCACGCGGTGCACCTGGCGCAGCAGTCGCCCCAGGTCGTCGACGTCGAGCAGCGAGTGGTTCGCCACGACCAGGTCGAGCGACGCACTGCTGATCGCGCCGAGGTCGGCGAGCTCGGTCGTGATGCCCTGCACGGTGACTTCGGCTTCGGCGGCTGCGGCGCGCAGCGCCTCGATCTTCGACTCGTCGGGGTCGACGGCGATCGAGCGTGCGCCGGACAGCGCGAAGGCGAGCGCGTTCTGCTCGCGGCTGACGCCGAGCTCGAGTGCGCGCTTGCCGTCGCCGACGTCGCCGCACACGCGCAGTTCTGCGTCGGTCGGGATGTCTCGTCCGAATCTGATCACTGACGTGGTCACCGCACCAGTTTGCCGGATTCCGTCCGTTCCGACGATGACCGGTGCGGTCCGTCGGCGTCTCGCACACCGTCCGGCGGCGGCTCCGACGGGCGATTCGGACGCGAGCACCTATGCTCGATGTATGGGCTTCTCGGTCGGTGCGCTCCGTGGCGGCGAACAGCCCCAGCGCGGCATCGTCGACCATCGCCTGGCCCGCCGGATGCTCATCAATCAGGTGCGGCTCGGACGCATCTCCCGCACCGAGGTGTGCGACGCCCACCCCGAACTCATCCGGGCGGCGCGCAACGTCGGTACCGAGACGGCGGCCGAGTGTCCGATCTGCGAGGAGTCGAAGCTGTCGATCGTCACGTACGTGTTCGGTCATCGGCTCCCGGCGTCGGGCAAGTGCGTGTCGACCGCCAAGGAGATCCGCGACCTGCGTCGGATGCTCCGCAAGTACGGCGGTGAGATGACCGCCTACGTCGTCGAGGCGTGCCCCGAGTGCCGCTGGCACCACCTCCTGCGCATCATCCCGGTCTGATCCCGGTGCCGGGCCGGCGACCGGGCGCCTGATTGCCCGACGGAGCGGCGCCGCCCCTACGCTCACCGCATGGCCAACAGCTGGTTCGAATCGGTCGCCGTCGCTCAGCGGCGAGCCAAGCGGCTCCTGCCCCGATCGGTGTACAAGGCGCTCGTCGCCGGTACCGAGCGTGGCCAGACCCTCGACGACAACGAGGCCGCGTTCCGCGAGCTCGGGGTGAAGCCGCTCACCGCCGGGCAGCCGACCGAGCGGGCGATGGCCACCGAGGTGATGGGCCAGCCGTTGTCGATGCCGGTGATGATCTCGCCGACCGGCGTGCAGGCCGTGCACCCCGACGGTGAGGTCGCCGTGGCCAGGGCGGCCGCGGCGCGTGGCGTCACGATGGGGTTGTCGTCGTTCGCCAGCAAGCCGATCGAAGAGGTCGTCGCCGCGAACCCCCAGACCTTCTTCCAGATCTATTGGGCCGGCGACCGCGACTCGATGGTCGCCCGTCTCGAACGAGCCAAGGCCAACGGTGCGGTCGGTCTGATCGTCACCCTCGACTGGTCGTTCGTGCACAGCCGCGACTGGGGGAGCCCCGACATCCCGCAGGACATGAGTCTGCGCACGATGGCCAAGCACGCGCCCGAGGTGGCCGTGAAGCCGCGGTGGCTGTGGGAATGGGTCCGGACCGGAGCGCTGCCCGGGCTCGGCGTGCCGAACTTCGTCCAGCCCGGCGAGCGGGTGCCCGGCTTCTTCGAGGCCTACGGCACGTGGATGGGGACACCGCCGCCCACCTGGGACGACATCGCCTGGTTGCGCGAGCAGTGGGGCGGCGAGTTCATGGTGAAGGGCATCATGCGCGTCGACGAGGCGAAGCGGGCGGTCGACGCCGGTGCGACGGCGATCTCGGTGTCGAACCACGGCGGCAACAACCTCGACGGCACCCCGTCGCCGATGCGGGTGCTGCCCGGCATCGCCGCGGCGGTCGGTGACCAGGTCGACGTCGTGATGGACGGCGGCATCCGTCGCGGCAGCGACGTCGTGAAGGCGCTGGCGCTCGGCGCCAAGGCGACGATGATCGGCCGCGCGTATCTGTGGGGCCTCGCCGCCAACGGCCAGGCCGGGGTCGAGAACGTGCTCGACATCCTCCGGATGGG
>JBPEWX010000278.1:0-5192 GCA_052032235.1 Ilumatobacter sp.
GTCGCCGGGAAGTCGATCCGCCACCGGTTGGTCGCGTCGTCGACGGTCAGGGTCAGGCCGGCGGTCGGGAGCGCCACGGTGTCGAGCGTCGCGGCGACGGAGCCGGCGACGAGATCCTGCTCGTTGGAGAGATTGTCGGTGATCGCTGCGTTGTAGTAGCTCAGACCGGCCGGCAGATCGAGCATCACCGTGTAGGAAATCGTCTCGCCGATGGTCGCCTGGTTCCCGGTCGCGTTCCCCGGCTCGGTGACACTGGTCGTGCGGCCCTTGATGATCTCGGGAAGGTCGGTCGTGATCCGGGCCGTGTCGTCGGCGCGGTCGGTGTTCGGGGTGAGCGTGCCGTCGATGTTGTCAGCCGGCACGTACACGAACGGCGAACCGGAGTTGGTGTCGCCTTCGTACGTGCGGACCCCTGCGGTGTTGACGAGGACCGAACCGGCCGAGATACCGGTCGGGACGGTGACGTCGTAGGTCAGGGTGGAGGTGCCGCCGGCCGCGACGGCGATGCCGTCGGCTGCGTCCCACTGGATCCAGCCGTTGCCGGCGTCGCACGCCCCGCCGTCGCTGATGGCGGACACTTGGGCACAGGTGATGTCGCCTGGTAGGACGTCGCGGACCGAGACATCGTTCGCGTTCTCGTTCCCGGTGTTCGACAGGATGATCTGGTAGGTGACCACGTCGCCTTCCTGGACGTCCTGCTGATCGACGGGCGCACCGGTGATCGGGCTGCCGTTGAGTTCGACGATGCCCTTGTCGAGTCCCACGATCGCCTCACTCAACTCGGCCAGCGCGTCGTCGCGGAGCTGGAACACCTGCCCGGCCGTGTTGCGATGACTGAACTTCATCAGGTTCTCGGCGATGTCGCCGGGTTGGATCTCGGTCGGGTGGCTGACGACGGTCTGAACGACGACCTGGAACGTCTGGCCGGCTCCGGTGACGGCGTCGGGGAACATGTCGGCGAGGTTCCACGCCAGCACGGGGCTGTCGTCGGCGAAGGTGACGTCGCCTGCAGCGACCGTGTTGGCCTCGCCGAACTGCCAGCCGCCGCCGACAGCTGCGGTGTCGAGCTCGAAGCCGTCCGGCAGGAAGTCGCGCACCCGGGGCTGCAGTGTCGTGAGACCGTCGGGGAACTGGACCGTCAGCCGGTAGCAGACGTGGTCGCCGGGCCGGTAGTCGGTCGCGAAGTCGGGGTCGAACGTGACGCCCGCGCCGTCGGCGCAGGTGAGGGCGCCCGGGACGACCGGCTCGCTGACTTCTTTCAGGATCACCGGGCCAGCCGAGCTGGAGCCCGCGGCCGAGTCGTCGACCTGTGGGATGTCGGTGCTCGATCCGTCGTTGTCGGTCATCGTCGTGATGACCGCCGCGGTGTCGGTGGTGTTGGCGAACGAGTCGCGAGAGGCAACCGGCGTGCCGTTGCCGCCGTCACCCAGCCGGTAGAACTCGCGGACGACGGTGTCGATCTCGACGACGACGCTGCCCGACGGGTCGGAGAAACCGGGATCGATGATCCAGGTGATGGTCAGCGAACCGTCGGGATTCAGGACCGGCCCCGACGTCTCGGTGGGGCGCGCCTCGACGAAGTCGAGGGCGTTGGGGAGGGTGTCGGTGATCGTGATCGGACCGGTCGCCAAGGCGTACTCACTCGTGGCGACATCGAGGGTGTAGGTGAGGGTGTCCCCCTGGAGGAAGATCCCTTCGCCACCGCTCTTCACGATCCGGATGTCCTCGGCGACGAACGCATCGATGTCGTCGTCGCTCCACTGGACCCCGTCGTACGTGCCCACGGCAGCGGTGTAGTTGAAGCTCTCGCCCTCGGTCTCGGTGGTGAGGACGCCGGTGTTGTTGTCGAGGTTGGCCGTGGCCGGATCGGGGTCGGTGTCGACGTTCTCCCGCAACGGGATCGCGGCGATGTACTCGATCACGAACTGGCCGCCGGGTGCGAGATCGGCGGCGCCGCGGGCGGCGGTGATCGCAGCGGCGTCCCACTCGACGCGGGTGTAGACGTCGAGTTCCATCGGGCCCGGCCCGTCGGGATCGACGGTCTCGGTCGTGACCGACGACGGGATCACACACGGCGACTCGACGAGGATCGGGTCGGGCGTCTCGTCGATCCGGCCGGCGCCGGGATACTCCTCGGTGCCCGGTGTCGAGTTGTCGACGGCACCACATCCGAGGAACTCGAGATTGGCGGGCAGGTAGTCGACGACGCTGAAGTCGGTGGTCGGACCGACGAGGTTGTTGTCGATCCGGAGCGTGTAGCGCGACTTGTGATCGTGCACGCCGCGCAACATCTCGTTCTCCTCGTTGTCCTCGCTCTTCGTGATCGTGAACGGCACGATGTCGGTGCGGGCGGGGTCGGCGTCGTCGTTGCCGGAGAACGTGATGTCGATCGGGGTGCCGGTGCCGTCGACGCGCGGCTTGATCCGCGGATTGCTGTTCGTGTACGCCGAGGCGGCGTTCTGGACGAAGGTGCCGGCGTCGTAGGTCGGCAGGACGCTCGAGACCTCGTAGCTCACGCCGATGGTGGTGCCGGTGAGCGAGTCGGCGACGTTCGACCAGACGAGCACGGTGGTGCCGTCGATCTGTGGGTACTGCAGCGGCTCGGGGTCGCTCGATCCGGGAACGTAGGACACGCCGGCGGGCAGGACGTCGCGGATCAAGGTGTTGTACCCGTCGGGGCCGCCGGGGTTGGCGACCTCGATGCTGATCGCGATGTTCTCGCCCACCAACACCTGCCCCGGCATCGACGACGTGACGACGATGTCGGGGGTGCCGACGGCGACCGCCGGGGCGGCCGGGCTGATCACGATCGCGCTCGTGACGACGAGTGCGACCGCGAGGATGCGGCGGATCAGTGCGGACATGTGGCTTCTCCCGTCGAGCAGGTGGTGGGTGGTCGTACCTGCGGTTACTTCACAGACTTTGCAGACGACTGACGAAAAACGGCACTCGAAGGTTCGGAGCGGATGTTCTTCTGGGTGTCTTGCAAAGATCAGCAAACGATCAAATCGGCATATAACGGCTCGATATTGAGGACGATATCGAACGCTAGCTGGATGCGACGGTGATGCCGACCTTCATCACCCACCGTCAAGTAACTGCGAAGTCGCCAGAAGACGACGGCCACGGCTCGGCGATCGGCGCCGGCCCCGATCGCACCCGGCGCCGCGCGCGACCGCCGTCGATGATGAGCGACGCTGACTCGCCGTCAAATCCTCTCGACCTCGGGTCGAGGGTGAGGGTGATCCCGGGGAGAGGTGTTCAGGCGTCGTCGAGGGTGACGAAATCGATCAGGCGCTCGACGGCGCCGATCAGCTCGGGTTCGAGATCGGCGAAGCTCCGAACCTGATTGCGGAGCCGCGGCCAGAACCCCTCGAACGGCACACCGAGGGCGGCACACATGCCTGCTTTCCACGGCTGTCCCTTCGGCACGTCCGGCCATGCGGCGAGTCCGACCACCTTGGGTCGGATCCCCGCCCACACGTCGACGAAGGGGTGGCCGGTGATCAGCACCGCCGGATGGTCCACGGTGGCCGCGATCCGCGACTCCTTCGATCCGTCGACCAGGTGGTCGAGCAGGATGCCGAGCCGACGTTGCGACGACGGGCCGAACTCGGCGACGGCCGTCCGCAGGTCGTCGGCACCGTGGAGCGGCTCGACGACGATGCCGAGCTCGCGGAGATCGTCGCCCCAGACGTGTTCGACCAGTTCGGCGTCGTGCTTGCCCTCGACCCAGATGCGGCTCGCCCGGGCGACCCGGGCACCGGCCGACCGATCGGCGGCGAAGGAGCCGGACGCCGTCACCTTTCGCGCCGCGGTGCGCTGTTGCGCCGGACGCACGAGTGTGACGGGCTTGCCCTCGTACAGGAACCCGCCCGGCTTCCAGGTGAAGTGACGGAGATGCTGCTTGCGGTCGCGCAGGGTGACCGCCTCGTGGTTCCAGCGCACGACATCGCCGACGAAGCCGCTCGCGCGGTCTTCGACGACGAGCCCCATCGCCACCTCCAGTTTCGGGTACTCGGGCCGGCGTCGGGAGTCGGCGACCTCGTCGAGGATGTCGCGGTCGTACTGCATGGGACCGTCGAGCTTGCCACGACGAACCGTCGAGACGGCGGACACCGCCCGCGGTCGGCCTAGCGGAGACGCGACCGCCAGCCGTCGGGCGTCAGCACCCAGTCGGCCGTGGTCCCGTCGGGGAACGCGAACGGCGCCCGCAACCCGGTGTGGGCCAAGGCGCCCGCGATCGGTTGCGGACCGAGCTCGCTCCCCCATCGGCGCCAGCGACGTGCCGGCGCCTCGACGAAGGTGACGTGGGGTCGACCGAGCAGCTCGACGACGCCGTGGACGACGCCGACCTGCTCGTAGCCGTGCTCGATCGGCGTCGGCTCGCCCGTGGCGTACCACTCGAGATCGGCCGAGGACGGTTCTGGCGTGCCGTACGCGCGACCGAGGGCCTCGTCGGCGTCGTCGAGCGCGGCGAAATGGCCCTCGTTACCGATCGACCATTGTTCGAACGGGGCCACACAGTGGTGCTCGGCCCACATCTCCGGCGCCTTCACGATGAACGGATCGGATCGGAGCGTGACGTCCCATTCGGTCAGGTGGAGGACGGGGTAGCCGTCCTCCACGACCGCCGCCCAGTACCACGCACGCCGCCCGACGAGCCGGTGCCCCGACACCACGCCGGCCGAACCGTCGGGTCGCCATGTGGCGAACAACCATTCGTCGACGGCCGCGTCGGTGTGCGGCATCTCGTCACCGGCGTCGAAGCTCACCGCCCCATCCTGCCCGGAACCGACCGGGACCCCGCCGGAATCGGGCAGACTTGGGGACGCCATGAGCACCGACACCGAACCGACGATCCGCTACCTCAGCCTGGCGTGGATGCGCGAGCTCACCCGTGAGGTGGCCGAGAGCGAGCAACTCCGCGAACTCGCCGACGAGCACACGATCGGGGTCACCCAGGTGATCTCGGACGGGCCCGAGGGCACCGTGATCTACCACCTCCAGGTCGGCGACGGCGAGGCGACGTTCGGGGCCGGCCCGGCCGACCCCGAGAACGTCCGGATGGAGCAGGACTGGGCGACCGCCGTCGCGGTCGCCACCGGCGCCCAGAACGCACAGGAGGCGTTCATCACGGGCAAGATCAAGTTGTACGGCGACCAGCAGGCGCTCATGGGGGCACAGCCGGT
>JBPEWX010000279.1:0-2741 GCA_052032235.1 Ilumatobacter sp.
CGTTTCGTCGGTCCCGACGAAACGTATCCGACCCCATTCGTCAGGCGACCATGCGGCGGGCGATGACCTTGAGGCAGAGGGTCTCGTCGGCGCCTTCGAAGATCGACAGCACTCGGGCGTCGACGAACAGCCGGCTGACCTCGTACTCCTCGGCGTAGCCGAAGCCGCCGTGGATCTGCATCGCCTCGCGGGTGACCCACTCGGCGGCCTTGCAGACGTACGCCTTCACCATCGAGGCCTCCATCTGGCCCTTGCCCTCGCCCATGAGGCGGGCGACGGCGTACGAGAACTGGCGGCTGGCCTGGATCAGCATCGCCATGCGGCCGAGCTTGGCCTGGGTCAGCTCGTACTCCATGATGTTCTCGCCGAACACCTTGCGGTTCTCGGCGTACTCGACGGCCGAGTCGTAGGCGGCCTGCATCACGCCGAGCGCACGGGCAGCCGTCTGGAGGCGCCCGTTCTCGAAGCCGGCCATCTGCAGGTAGAAGCCCTTGCCCATGCCGTCCTCGCCACCGACGAGGTTGTCGGCGGGCACCCACCACTCGTCGAGTGCGATCTCGTAGGAGTGCATGCCGCGATAGCCGATCGTGTCGATCGGGCGACCCTCCATCTTCCCCTTGCGATCACCGATCGGATCTTGCTCGAGCACGAAACCGTGACCCTCGCCGCGGGGCTTGGGCACGATGAACAGGCTCAGGCCACGGTGGCCGGCCGTCTTGTCGGGGTCGGTGCGGGCGAGGAGCGACAGCACGTCGGCACGGGCGCCGAAGGTGCACCAGGTCTTCACCCCGTTGATCACGTAGCCGGGCTGGCCTTCGGGGCCCTCGGCCGGGGTGGCGGTGACCTTGAGGCCGGCGACGTCGGAGCCGTAGTCGGGCTCGGTGACCGCAACGGCGGGCATGACCTCGGCGGTGGCGAGTTTGGGGAGCCACTGCGACTTCTGTTCCTCGGTGCCGCCCTTCACGAGCGCCCGGGTGAGGATCTCGGGTCGGGTGATGAGCGAACCGCCGATGCCGAGGCTGGCCTTGCTGAGTTCTTCGGTGGCGACGACCATGCCGAGGTACTCGTCGGGGCCGCCCTCGCTGTAGCCGCCGTACTCGGCGGGCACGCTCAGGCCGAACGCGCCGAGCTCGGCCATGCCGGAGATGATCTCCTCGGGCACGTCGCCGTTGGTGCGGTGGACGTGCTCGGCGTGGGGAGCGATGACGTCGTCGGCGAACGATCCGAAGGCGTCGCGCACCATGTCCATGTCGTCGGGCAGGTGCAGCGGGCCGGGCGTCTTCGCGAGCGACGCCACGAACGACGGGTCGCGGTACTCGCCCACGAAACTGTCGGTGGGGGAGAGGGCGTCGGCGTCGACGCCCCACAGCTCGTGACGGCCGATCAGCTTGGTGGCGAGGTCGTGCACCGCGTCGGCGGCGAACCCGCAGGTGAGGGCGGCCTCGGTGTCGCCCTTGGTGCCGTACTCGAGCATCGCCCGCGCGGTGGCGACCGCGGCGCCGCCGTGCGCGAGGTCGTACGCGAAGACCTGGTTCTGGTCGGGGCCACCGAGCTCGGTCAGGCGAGCGATGGCTTTGGCGATCACGGCCTCGGCGGTCTCGATGGCGGCTTCGGCGGCGGCGAGATCGGGCGTCGTCATGGCTCCAACTTACTGCCCGGTAACCCGTGCGCCCCAAGCCGGGCGCGCCGTGGCATCCTGGCCGGGTGGCAAGTCTGTGTGTGTTCTGCGGTGCGAATCCGGGCAACGACCCGGCGATCATCGAACGGGCGACCGAGCTGGGTCGCTCGATCGCCGAGCACGGACACCGTCTGGTGTACGGCGGCGGCCGGGTCGGTCTGATGGGCACCGTGGCCGACGCCGCTCTGTCGGCCGGTGGGGAGGTCGCCGGGTTCATCCCGCAGGCGCTGTACGACCGCGAGGTCGCCCACACCGGGCTGACCGACCTGATCGTCACCGACTCGATGCACACCCGTAAGCAGGCGATGTGCGACGAGTCCGACGGGATGATCGCCCTGCCCGGCGGGTACGGCACGCTCGACGAGGTGATCGAGATCCTCACGTGGAACCAGATCGGCACGATCGCCAAGCCGGTCGTGTTCCTCGACGTCAACGGCTACTTCGACAGCCTGTTCCGCTTCTTCGACGAGTGCGTCGACGCCGGGTTGATCATGCCGGCCCACCGGGCGATGGCGCAGCGGGCGTCGACGGTGGCCGACGCGTTGGCGATCGCCACCGGCCCGGCGCCGAGCAGCCCGAGCAAGTGGACCGACCCGAGCGTTCGATGACGCGCTCCGTCGCCGACGTCGACTGGGCGACCTGGGAGCCGAACATCCGGGCGACGCTGCTGTTCGTGATCCGCGACGACCAGGTGCTGCTGATCCACAAGAAGCGCGGGATCGGTGCCGGCAAGATCAACGGGCCCGGCGGCAAGATCGACCCGGGCGAGACGGCGATGGAGTGTGCCGTCCGCGAGACGCGGGAGGAGTTGCACGTCACGGCGAGCGGTGTCGCCGAGGCGGGTCGGCTGTGGTTCGACTTCGTCGACGGCACCAAGATCCACTGCATCGTCTTCCGGGCCGACGACTTCGAGGGTGAGCCGACCGAGACCGACGAAGCCGTACCGCTCTGGTTCGCCCTCGACGACGTCCCCTTCGACCGGATGTGGCAGGACGACGAACTCTGGTTCCCATCCCTCCTGAACCGTGTTCCCTTCGAGCTGAAGGCAACCTTCGACGACGAC
>JBPEWX010000028.1:0-8008 GCA_052032235.1 Ilumatobacter sp.
CGGCATCGTGCGAGTCGTTCTCGGGGATGCCGGTGAGGATCAGGCCCGACGTCGGGCGAGGAAGGCACCGCCGGCGACGACGAGGCCACCGACGACGGCGATGAGGGCGATCGACGTGCCGTTGTCGTCGATCGGCGATCCGGTGTTGACGGCCTGGGGAACGGCGACCGTCGTCGTGGTCGTCGTCGACGGGCCCGTCGTGCTGGTCGTCGACGAGGTGGTCGTCGTCGAACCGTCGGCGACGGTCGTGGTCGTGGACCCGGCCACCGTGGTGGTGGTCGCCGGGGCCGGCAGTGCCACGACCTGCTGGATGAAGGTCAGCGAGGTGTCCTCGGAACCGACGACGTACAGCACCGTGTTGGTGTCGGCGCCGAGTGCGATGTCGCCGATGTCGACGATCGGATCGCCGCCCGTCGGTGCCAGCTGCGCACCGCTCACGGTGCCGACGGGGAGGATCAGCTCCTGCGACTGCCCGTTCTGCAGGTTCGTGATCGGGCGCTGGCCCGACACGATCACGTCGACGGGGCCGGCGTCGGCGGTGTGGCGCACCGTCAGTCGGGCGTTGCCGGCGTCGACGGCGGTGGTGTTGTTCTCGAACGAGGCGAGTCGTGCCGTGCCGGCGTCGTCGAGCATCGCCACGATGCTCCAGTTGCCGGCATCGGGGATGTCGAGCGAGACGATCGGGCCGATGACCACGGAGTCGTCGCTGCTGTCGCGGACCTCGACGTTGCTGAGCGTCTGGCCGGCGTAGGTCGTCAGGTCTGCCGTGGTGCCCGGCTGGAAGTCGTCGACGACGACGTCACCGTCGACGACGACGTCGACCGGCGTTCCGGGGATGCCGTGCACCAGTGTGATCGCGGTCTGGTCCTGGGCCGATGCGGTCGCAGCGGTGAACATGAGCGCCGCGAGTGCGCCCACGGTGGTCAGGAGCTTTTTCATGTCCGTACTGCCCTTCAAGTGTGGTTGTCCGCCGGCCACGCCGTTGGTCAACTACCAACGGTAGTCGCGTTGCCACCGGATGAAAAGGGTTCCGGACGACACGTTGCCCGAATCGTCGCAGGTCAACGACGTCGCGGCGGGGTGCGAAGCCCCGAGATCGGAGCGCTCGCGGTCCGCTCGGGCGTCCGTTCCGGCTCCGGTTTGCGCGCCCAGCGTGCTGGGTACGGACGGGCAACGCTCCGGCGGGCCGACCGCCACGACGCATCACCCGACGTCGTCGTCACGATCGGTCGGAGCGGCGAACAGGGAACGCACGCCGAAAGGACCGAACCAGCCGTGCAACGGACGAACGACACGATCACAGCGTCATCGACACCCTCCGGGGCGACGGTGCGCACCAGCGGGCTCCACAAGTCGTTCGGCGACGCCGAGGTGATCCGCGGCGTCGACATCGACATCGAGCCCGGCACGATCCTCGGTCTCATCGGGCCGAGTGGGTGTGGCAAGACCACCACCGTTCGCCTGATGACCGGACTGCTCGAACCGTCAGAGGGCACGGCGACCGTGTTCGGGACCGACGCCTGCGCACTCACGGCGTCACAACGCGCTCGGCTCGGCTACCTGCCCCAGACGCCGGCGTTGTTCCCGGAGCTGTCGCTCGACGAGAACCTGAGCTTCCACGCCTCCATGTACGGGATGCGCCTCCGCCGTCGAGATCGCCTCGATCAACTGCTGGAGTGGGTCGAACTCGACGGACACCGCAAGAAGCGCGTCGTCGACGCCTCCGGCGGGATGCAGCGCCGACTGGCGCTCGCAGCGGCGTTCGTCCACGACCCCGAGGTCGTGTTCCTCGACGAACCCACCGCCGGCATCGATCCGATCCTGCGCGACAAGCTCTGGACCCGGTTCCGTGAACAGGCGGCCGACGGGCGCACGCTCGTCGTCACCACCCAGTACGTGGGTGAGGCGGGTCAGTGCGATCAGGTGGGTCTGCTGTCCGACGGTGAGCTCCTCCTGCTCGACACCCCCACGAACCTGCGGCGTGCCGCCTTCGACGGCGAAGTCGTCGACGTGCAGCTCGATCGGCCGCTCACCGACGACGAGGTCGCCGACCTCGGCACCCGACCCTTCGTGGTCGGTTCGATCGAACGCACCAGCCCGACGGGCCTGCGAGTCGTCGTCGACGACGCCGGTCGAGCGATGCAGGAACTCGGTGACGCGATCTCGACCTGCGACGCGTCGATCGTCGACATGGACGAGCACCTGGTCGACTACGACGAGGCCTTCCTCCGCGTCGTCCAACGCCATCGAGGTGCGACGACCGATCGGCAGGAGGTGGCGGCGTGATGCCCACCACGCAGCAGCCCCCGGCACCGAACGAGCCGACCGGCCCGTCGCTCGAACCCGACGACGAGCGCCACGACGACGCCACCGCCCGACGCCCCCACGAGCGCGACGAGCGCGACGAACGCATCGCCGCGTCGTTGCGGCCGGTTCGTACCCCGTGGGCCGTCGTCATCCGTTCGTTCGCGTTCGTCCGCAAAGAGGTCGTCGAGATCGTCCGCCAGCCACGCCTGTTGGCGCTGCTCGTGGTCGGCCCGTTCGCACTGCTCGTCCTGTTCGGTCTCGCGTACGGCGACGACTCGCTCGAGAAGAAGGCGGTCTTCGTCGGGGCACAGGACTCCCTGTACGCCGAGGTCCTCGAGGGGTACGAGGATCAGCTCGACGAGTTCATCGAGTCGGAGGGCCTGGTCGACACCGAAGAGGAGGCCGTCGACCTGCTCGAAGCGGGTGAGGTCGACGTCGTCGTCGTGTTTCCGGCCGACCCCATCACCTCGGTGATGGAAGGCGAGCGGGCCCTCATCAGGGTGCTCCACGAGGAGATCGACCCGATCCAGGCCGGTGCGGTCGAGATCGCGGCGCGCCTCGCCATCCAGGAGGTCAACGCCACCGTGTTGTCGACCGTGGCCGCCGACGCCCAGGCCGAGCTGCGGTCGGCCGGTGAGTTCGGCGAACGCTTCGTGCAGCTCGCCGCCGACGCCGACGCCGACCCCGAATCGGTCGCTGCGGCGGCGACCGCCGACCTGTCGCAGCTGTCGGCGGCCCTCGACGGCACCGCCGTCGTCCTCGGTCAGCTCGAGTCGCCCGACCCCGACACCCAGGCCCAGCTCGACGCCACCCGGGCGGCGGTCGCCGAGGCGGCCGCCACAGCCGAGGCCGTCGACGCCGGCGCGGACGACGCCGACACCGAACAGCTCGCCGCCGACCTGTCGGCGGTCGGGGAGATGGTGTCGGAAACCGTCGTGCTCGACCCGAACGTGCTCGTCCGCCCGTTCCGGAGCGAGACCGAGAACGTCGGCCCCGACGACGTGACCCCCACCGACTACTTCACGCCGTCGTCGCTCGCCCTGCTCCTGCAACACCTCGCCCTCACCTTCGCCGCCCTCTCGCTCGTGCGTGACCGCCGCACGGGCCTGTTCGAGCTGATGCGGGTCGGGCCCCTGTCGTCGGTCGAGATCGTCGTCGGCAAGATCCTCGCCTACGTGCTCGTCGGTGTCGTCGTCGCCGCCACCCTCATCGGCGGCGCGACGCTGACGCTCGGTGTGAGCGTCGCCGGGTCGATCGGATGGCTGGCGGTGATCGTCCTCGGCGTCCTGCTGTCGTCGCTCTCGCTCGGCATGGCGCTCGCGATCGTGTCGAAGACCGAGTCGCAGGCGGTCCAGTTCGCGATGCTCGCCCTGCTCGCCGGCCTGTTCTTCAGCGGGTTCGTGTTGCCGCTCGACACGATGCGCTATCCCGTCAAGGCGATCTCGTGGCTGCTCCCGGTCACGTACGGGATCGACGGCCTCCAGGACATCATGCTCGCCGGCGACGCACCGGCACGGGCGACCCTCATCGGTCTCGGCGTCCTCGTCGTGGTGTACGGCGCGCTCGCGATCATCGGCCTGACGCGCCGCCTCAACCGGGAGAGCGACGGATGACCGTCACCGCCGACGCGACGGCGCGCGCCGTCCTCGTCCCTGATCGGCGCGCCGGCACCGTCATGCAGACGATCGCGGTCGTCGGCCTGGTGGTCGCCCTCGTCGGGTCGGTCGTGGCCTGGCGGTTCCTCACCACCCTCGACCGGAACCTCGACCAGAGCCTGGTGATCGGTGAAGACGCCGCCGCCACGCTCGTCGACACGATCGACGTCGCGGACCAGGTGATCACCGATCTCGACACCGGCCTCGACACCCTCGACCGGACGCTGTCGACCGTCGCGTCCACCACCGAGGAGACCGGGGGCGTCGCCGACGCGGCGGCGGAGATCGCAGCCCGACTCCCCGACAGCTTCGACGACGTCGACGCTGCCCTCGGCACCGTCGAATCGCTCAGCGGCACCATCGACAGCACCCTGCGAGCGGCGTCGCGCATCCCGCTCGGCCCCGACTACGACCCGGACACCCCGTTGCCGGAGGCGATCGCCGACGTCCGGGCCGCGTTCGGACCGATCGGTGACGACCTCGGCGCCCTCTCGGAACGGCTCGACGGGTTCGCATCGGGAACCGGCGACTTGTCCGCCGACCTCGACGACGTCCGTGCCGACCTCGAACGGACCCGGACCTCGCTCGACTCGAGCGACCAGCTCCTCGACCGCTACCGGGCGTCGGCCGTCGACGCGGCAGAGCTCGCCCGGAGCGGACGTGACGATTTCGGAGCGGCACTCAACGCGATGCGCGTGGTGATCGTGCTGCTCGGCCTGTTCGGCGTCGTCGCCCAGTTCGTCCCGTGGTATCTGGGTCGACGCCTGCGCGCCCCTGGCTGACCGAGGTCGCCGCAGTGCTGCGATGTCACCCGAAGGTTTGACACGTCGACGGCAGTGGTACGGCGATGCCAGCACGGGACGCGAGTCGACCGGGCGGCTGCGGCCGACGACGGCGTCCCCGGACGAACGAATCAGGGATGGAGCCGGAATGAGTACCGAACTCGACGAATCGACCGAGCACGACGAGACGAGCAGCGACCGGACGAGCAACGCCGGGCCGACCAACGACGCCCGGTCCTCCGACTCGACCGAGCAGCGCGTCGAATCGTGGTGCCGCACCGTGACCGCCATCAACGGGGTCCCGATCAGTCCCGGCAACCGACTCGACATCCTGCGCAACGGCGAGCAGATCTTCCCGGCGATGCTCGAGGCGATCGACGCCGCCGAACGTTCGATCGACCTGTTGACGTACGTGTACTGGGCGGGCGAGATCGGCGAGGTGTTCGCCGAACGCCTCGCACAACGGGCCCGTGCCGGGGTTCGGGTTCGGGTGCTGCTCGACGGCGTCGGGGCCAAGCCGATCGACCGCGAGATGGTCGAGCTGATGAAGTCCGGTGGCGCCGATGTGCGGTACTTCCGGCCGCTCGATCCCCGACACCCGTTCCGGGCATCGCACCGCACCCATCGCAAGGTGATGATCTGTGACGAGACCGTCGGGTTCACCGGCGGTGTCGGCATCGCCGACGAGTGGATGGGCGACGGTCGCAGCGAGGGCAACTGGCGCGACACCCACGTCCGCCTCGTCGGCCCCGGCGTCGCCGGTCTGCGCAGTGCGTTTCTCGACAACTGGATCGAGACCGAGCACGTCCTGTTCGAGCCGGCGTTCGACCACTTCCCGCCGCACCCCGAGGACGGTGACGTGCCGGTGCAGATCATCAAGGGCACGGCCGAGCCGGGGTGGAACGACATCTCGATGACGGTCCGGTCGCTGATCGAGTTGGCCGAGGACCGCATCCGCCTGACGACGGCGTACTTCGTGCCCGACGACGACCTCGTCCTCCGGCTGTGCCGTGCCGCCGAGCGAGGCGTCGACGTCCAGATCCTCCTGCCGGGCCCGGGTGCCGACAAACGGTTCGTGCAGCTCGCGGGCGAGGCCATTTACGAACGGTTGCTCGACCACGGCGTCCGCATCTGGTGCTACCAGCCGTCGATGCTGCACGCGAAGATCCTCACGCTCGACGGGCTGGTCACCTTGATCGGTTCCGCGAACTTCAATCAGCGGTCGACGTCGCTCGACGAAGAGGTCGACATCGTCGTGTTCGACGAGACGGTCACCGCCGAGCTCGACGCCGACTTCGACGCCGATCTCGAGCACAGCGAGGCGATCGACCCGACGCGTTGGCGGCGTCGCTGGATCGGCCAGCAGGTGTTCGAACGTGCTGCCAGCGTGATCAAACCATGGATGTGATCTCGTGCGCCGGGTGGGCTTGTTTGGCCCCTCGGGCACCGGGGTACGTCCGCAACGAACCCGAACAGGACCTTCGCCCATGACCCCGCACCGATCCTCCGACGACCCTCGACCGGCCACCAACGGCGACGGCTCGCGGACACTCGAGCGCTTCCCCCTCGAGGTCGCGCTGGTGAACGACTACGAGATCATCGTGCGCGGCCTGCACGCGATGCTCGAGCCGTTCTCCGATCGGATCGCGATCGTCGAACACGACGTCGGCGGAACGCCGCAACGACGTGCCGACATCGCCCTGTTCGACACCTTCGCCGGTCGGCGCGACGCGATTCAACGCGCCGAGAAGATCGTGCGCGACGGGCTCGTCGAACACATCGTGTTGTACACGTGGGACGCCACCGATGCGTTCCTCGAAGAGGCTCGCGACGCGGGGGTCTCTGCAGTGATCCTGAAGTCGATGGCGGGCGCCGACCTCGTCGACGCGTTGGAGCGCGTCGCGCAAGGAGATGACGTGGAACTGTCCCGAACCGAAGGCGCCACCGGCGCCCCGAACCGCGAACCGCTCTCGATGCGCGAGCGGGAGGTGCTGGCGATGCTGGCGCTCGGCTATCGCAACGCCGAGATCGCCACCGAGCTCTACCTGTCGATCGACACGGTCAAGACGTATGTGCGTCGTCTGTTCCAGAAGCTCGACGTCAACAACCGCACCCAGGCGGCGCTGCGCGCCGGCGACTACGGACTGGCTCCGCCGGCGTCTCGCGTCGAGCGGCTGTCATCGGAACGTGCAGATCGGTAAAGTCGTGTTGATGGGCGAGCGGGCAGCGACCTCGATCACGTTGGAGGCAGCGGCGACTCACGTCGCGCATGCCCGTCGGTTCGTGCGCCGTTCGGTCGAAGACGTCGACCCCTCGGTGGTCGACGACCTGCAGCTGATCGTCAGCGAACTGTTCACCAACGCGGTCGAGCACGGCGCGTCCGCAGCCGTCGAAGTCGTGGTGGCGCAGCGTCCCGATCGGGTCAGCGTGACGGTCGACAGCCGCGGGCCGACCCCCGGCGTCGGCCCGGCCACCGACTGGCGCGTCGCCGAGTCCGACGCCCTCAGTGGCCGCGGTCTCGGCATCGTCCGACAGCTCGCCGACGACCTGGTGGTCGAGCGCGACGGCGACGAGTTCATCGTCACCGCGACGCTGTCGCTCCGTCAGCGCGCCGACGCCTGACCGGCGACCGACGACTGGTCCGGACGCCGTTTCAGCCCGCGTGGGCGCGGGTATCCGTCGTCCATGACGAAGACCGACACCCCCGACACCCCCATCGTCACCGTTCCCGGCATGGACAGCGATCGAGCGGTCAAGACGATCTCGATCCTGCAGGAACGCCTCGCTGCCCTGCTCGACCTCCAGCTCACGCTCAAGCACATCCACTGGAACGTGGTCGGCGTCAACTTCATCTCGGTCCACGAGTTCCTCGACCCGCAGGTCGACTCGGTTCGTGAGATGAGCGACGCCGTCGCCGAGCGGATCGCCACGTTGGGCGGCTCGCCGCTCGGCACGCCCGGCGCGATCACGAAGTTCCGGACGTGGGACGACTACGACCTCAACCGTGCCCCGACCGTGCGCCACCTCTCCGCGCTCGACGCCGTGTACGGCGGTGTCATCGAGAGCCACCGGACGGCGCAGGCCGAGGTCGCCGATCTCGACCCGGTCACCGAGGACATGCTGATCGGTCAGCTGCGCGACCTCGAGCAGTACCAGTGGTTCGTGCGTGCTCACCTCCAGGACGCGACCGGCGACGTCGTGTTCCGCAACAGCGAGAGCTGAACCGCTTCGATCCGCCACCGCTCAGATCCGCCACGACGACGC
>JBPEWX010000280.1:0-3687 GCA_052032235.1 Ilumatobacter sp.
TCGGGCTGGTGGTGCGGGACGACCTCGATCCCGAGCTGTTCGCCCGCCTCGACGACCCGTTGGACGTTCTTGTGCCACTCGCTCATATCGCGCCGAACGTAGCCCGTCGTTCGCCTGCCGGGACAGCGAGTTCCCACGCCTTGGCGAAGCGCATCAATTCGATGTCGTTCCGGGGCGGCCCGACGAACTGGACCCCCACCGGCAGCCCGTCGGGCGTGAACGCGGCCGGCATCGACATCGCCGGACAACCGGTCAGGGTGATGTCGGAACACGACCGCATCCAGTCGACGTAGGTCGGCATGGCAGTGCCGTCGATCTCGGTGGGCCACTCGGTCTCGACGGGGAACGGCACGACCTGGACGGCCGGCAACGCGAGCACGTCGTAGCGTTCGAAGAACCGGCGGGCGCGTTCGACGACGTCGGCGTGGCCGGCGGCGGCACGGGCATGATCGGTCAGCGTGAGCGAGCGCCCGAACTCCACGTTCCAGCGGACGGAGTCCTTCAGCTGCTCGGGAACCCGGTCGTACAGCTCACCGACCGACAGTTCGAAGTGCCACGCCCGGAGCACCTGGAAGACCTCGCCGGCGTCGGACAGGTCAGGAGCGTCGTCGACGATGTCGCATCCCAGTTCGGACAGCCGGTCGGGCACGAACGCGAGGGCGTCGCGGACGGCACGGTCGGTGGGCAGGCCGAGGTCGGGGGTCCATGCCACGCGCACCCCGGCGAGGTCGAGCGGCGGCCGGGCGATCACGTCGGCGAACGACTCGCCCCGCTCCGGTAACGAGATCGGGACGCGGAGGTCGGGGCCGGCGAGCGCCTGCATCTGCAACGCCAGATCGTCCACTGACCGTGCCATCGCTCCCGCCGTGGCGAGCGGTGACCAAGGCGCACGGTTCGGCCACGTCGGCACCCGTCCCGCTGACGGCCGGAGGCCGACGATGTTGCAGAACGACGCCGGGTTTCGCAGTGAACCGCCCATGTCGGAACCGTCGGCGATCGGCACCATGCCGGTTGCGAGGGCGACCGCCGCTCCCCCGCTCGAACCGCCACACGTGACCGACGGGTCGTACGGGTTCCGGGTGGTGCCGAACACCGGGTTGAACGTGTTGGATCCCGCACCGAACTCGGGCGTGTTCGTCTTGCCGACGGTGACGGCGCCGGCCGATCGCAGCCGTTCGACGGGCAACCCGTCGGTGTCGGGCACCCAGTCGGCGAAGATCGGCGAGCCCATCGTGGTCCGGATGCCGGCGGTCGGCTCGAGGTCTTTGTGGGCGACCGGCAGGCCGTGGAGCGGACCGAGCTCGTCGCCGCGAGCGACGGCTGCGTCGGCCTCGTCGGCCCACACGGTGGCCCGGTCGGGGACGAGGGTGACGACGGCGTTGAGCCGAGGGTTCACGGCGTCGATGCGGGCCAGACACGCGTCGAGCAACTCGCGTGCCGAGACGGCCCGCGTCCGGATCATCGCGGCCAGTTCGACGGCGGAGTGGTCGCAGAGTTCGGTCACGCGTACTCGGGTTCGACGGGAGCCGGTTCGGGTTCGTTCGCCGGCCCGGCGATCAGGAACACGAGTACCGCAGCGCCGGAGCAGAGCCCGGCCACCATGTACGACAGCTCGTAGTCGCCGGACAGGTCGTGGAGCCAACCGAGCAGCAGCGGGCCGCCGGCGGTGCCGACGAGGGCGTAGAGCTGGGCTCGGCTGTAGATGCGGGGATAGTCGCGCACACCGAAACGTTCGGCGATGAGCAACGGCTGCAGCATCAAGATGTTGCCGACCGTGGCGCCGAACAGGATGATCGCCGCGAAGATGGTCGTGGTCGTGTCGGCGAAGGCGAGCGAGAACATGGCGAATCCTTGGAGCCCGGCGAGCACGGCCGTGAAGGCGATCATCGGGACCGAGGTGACGACCCGTCCGCCGATCAGGCGGGCGACGACCGACGTGGCTGCCAGCACGAGTGTGGCGAGGGCGGCGGTGTCGGCGGTCGTGCGTTCCTCGACCAGCTTGACGAGCTGCTGGATCCCGCCGACCTGCGAGCCGAGCGCCAGGATGTAGGCCGCCGTCACCGCGATGAAGAACCGCGACCGGACGGCGTCGTGGAATGCCGTGCCGGTCGGTGCGGCCGCCGCGACGCCGGGCTCGGCACGGAACCCGTCCGGCAACCAGCCGAGCGCCGCCGGGTCGGGCTTGATGAGCCAGTAGGCGAACGGGATGATCCCGACCACCCAGACGAGTGCGAGCCACGGAGTGCCGGCTTCGAGTCCCTCCCGGTCGAGCAGCCACTTGGCCGCCGGCGTGATGACGATGCCACCGGCCGACAGCCCGGTCGAGGCGACCGACAAGGCGACGCCGCGCCGCTGGTGGAACCAGCGGGTGACGACGGTCGTGACCGGGACGAGTCCGGCGAACGCGAACCCGAACGCGAAGACGCCGTAGACGACGAACAGTTGCCAGGGGGCGGTGACGCGCCCCAGGCCGAGGAGGGCGACGCCGCCGATCACGCCGCCGGCCGCGATGACGTGGCGGACGTCGTAGCGTCCGATCAGTCGGGCGGCCCAGACCCCGACGATGCCGCCGACGAAGAAGAAGAAGGTCGTGGCGAGCGAGATCGACGAGACGTCCCAGCCTCGCTCCTTGCTGAGTGCGTTGAGGTAGACGGCGAGTCCGTAGAAACCGAGGCCGGCCGACGTCATCAGGACGAGGAACGACCCGGTGACGACCCACCAGCCCGGAAAGCGTTCGCCTCTCAGTTCTGGTTCAGCAGTCCCGGCCACGCCCGAACCGTACCGATCGGGGTGTCGATATCGTGAGTCGCACGATGTTCACCAACACGCTCAAGACCGGAGTCCTGCTCGCTGGCATGGGCGGTCTGATCGTGGCCGTCGCCGGCATCCTCGGCGGCGGGAGCAGTGCCTCGCTCACCATCGGCGTCGTTCTGGCGCTCGTGATGGTCGGCGGGTCGTACTGGTTCAGCGACAAGCTCGCCCTCAAGGCCGGCGGTGCGCGCCCGATCACCCGCGAACAAGCCCCCGAGTTCTACGACATGATCGCCCGCCTCGCCGAGCGGGCCAACCTGCCGATGCCGACCGTGGCGATCGCCGACAACCCGCAGCCCAACGCGTTCGCCACGGGCCGCAACCCGAACCACGCCGTCGTGTGCGCCACCCAAGGCCTGCTGTCGTCGCTCAGCCGCGACGAGGTCGAGGGCGTCATGGCGCACGAGCTGATGCACGTGAAGCACCGCGACATCCTGATCGGGTCGGTGGCGGCGGCGATCGCCACGGCGATCTCGTACATGGCCCAGATGGCGATGTTCTCGCAGATGTTCGGCGGCCGGGACCGTCGAGACAGCAACCCGATCGCGATGCTCGCCGTGGCGATCCTCGCCCCTGTCGCCGCGACGCTGATCCAGATGGCGGTGTCGCGCTCTCGGGAGTACGAGGCCGATCGTGGTGCGGCGGAGCTGATCGGCACCGGCGAGCCGCTCGCGAGTGCGCTCGAGAAGATCGAGGTGCTGGCGAAGCAGCGGCCGATGGCCGTGCAGCCCGCTCAGGCGTCGATGTACATCCACAATCCGCTCGCCGAAGCCCGGTCGAGCCAGGGCGGCCCGAACATGTCGAAGATGTTCAGCACCCACCCCCCGACCGCCGAACGCATCCGCCGCCTCCGAGCAATGAACCCCAGCCCCATCG
>JBPEWX010000281.1:0-1549 GCA_052032235.1 Ilumatobacter sp.
TCACGTAGTGGTCGTCGTCGACGTAGACCATCAGGCCGGCCTGCTGGTACCGCTCGGCGAGCTGCGACGTGTCGAGCTTGGTCTCGACCGTCCACTCGTCGCCGGGCTGATCCTGCAGGATGAAGTTGGTCGGGTCCGTCGCCGTGCCCTGGTAGATGTCACCGTTGCCCGTCTCGAGCACCAGCGCACCGTCGGTGACGGCGTAGGCGGTGTCGTCGAGTCGGACGCTGCGATCCCATCGACACAGGTCGAGCGTCGTACCGTCGAACTCGTCGTTCGGACCGGCCGATCCGGCGGTGTCGTCGGGCGTCACCGAGAACCAGTCGAACGACGCTTCCTCGTCCTCGTTCCGGTTGTTGCCGGCGAGTGCCATCAACCCCATCTGGGCGTGGGTGTAGCCGGACACGTCGCCGGTCACTCCCATGCTCGTCCAGGTGACGCCGTCGGTGGAGTGGAATCCCTCGACGATGCCGGCGGCGTCGATGCGCAGCTGGAGGTACGCCGTGTCGGGGAACCCGGCGCCGACGGCCGGCGAGTTGGTCTCGTTCGGCGAACCATCGGTCTCCGACACGAACTGGAACACCCGGTTGGCGGCGTTCTCACCACTGGTCGTGCGACCCTCGAAGACGAACTTCATGTAGTTGTCGTCGTCCTGGTAGAGGATCAGGCCGCCCTGTTCGTACGCGTCGTAGAACCGGCCGGTCACCTTCGTGGTGATCGTCACGGCGCCGCTCGGAAGCGGCTGCAGCACGATGTTCGGGGTGTCGGTGTTGTTGGCGCCGTAGATGTCGGTGGCCGTCAGCGGGATCACCAGATGCGAGTCCTCGACCCGCAGCTCCTGGCTCTCTCGGACCACGGTCCACCGATCGGTGTCGAGCAGCGAGCCGAGGAAGTCGTCCGACCGTCCAGCGAAGCACTCGTCGATCGCGCCCGGGGTGACCGAGACGTCGATCGAGGCGGTGCCGGCGGCGCCGCTCGGGTCGGTGACGGTGACCGTGGCGGTGTAGTCGCCCGGGCTGCCGTACACGTGGGTCGGGTTCTCGCCCGTTCCGACGGCTCCGTCGCCGAACGTCCAGTCGTAGGAGAGGTCGGTGTCGCCGTCCGGGTCGGTGGCCGTCGCCGTGAACGCCACCTCCAGCGGGGCGGTGCCCTCGACGGGGGTCGCCGAAACCGACACCGCGGGAGCACGGTTCTCGCTCACGCCGACGCCCTGGAACTCCATCCAGTTGACGTTGAACAGGTAGCCCGTGTCGCCCGACGGTGCGTCGGCGACGAAGTACACGCTGTCGCTCGTGACGTCGTCGTCGAGGTCGATCGTGACGGTCTGCCACGACTGCCAACCACCGGTGCCGGTGATCGTCGTCGACCCGACGAGCGGGCCGTCCGGTGCATCGGTGCGGATCTCGAGGACGCCACCCGAGCGGGCCGACGCAACTCGCACGTCGACGGTGTCGATGCCGGTCAGGTTCGCCGGTTCGAGCGACCACCAGTCGCCGTCCTGGATGAAGCCGATGTTCTGGCCACCACCGACGTCGGTCGTGCCCTCGGT
>JBPEWX010000282.1:0-12203 GCA_052032235.1 Ilumatobacter sp.
CGAGGGAACCGGCTCACCAAGCACCTGCTGTGGACCTCGTTGCCGGGCGGCGCCCTGTTGGCCGCCGACGTGATGCTGTTCTTCGTCGCGGTCCGCACCACCAACATCGTGAACGCCACGACCATCGGAGCCATGCAACCGATCGTGATCGCCGTCTACGCGACCCGGTTCATGGGCGAGACGATCGGGCGACGCGACCTGCTGGCTGCGGCGGTCGCGATCGTCGGGGTCGTCGTCGTCATCACCCAGTCGTCCGGCACCCCGGAGTGGAGCGGCGCCGGCGACCTGGCGGCACTCGGCGCCCTGTTCGCCTGGAGCGGCTACTTCATCGTCGCCAAGCGCACGGCGGGCAAGTTGACGCCCCACGAGTTCACCACGGGCACGGCATGGTGGGTCGGCCTGTTCGCCTTCGTGGTCGGCCTCGTCGCCGGTCAGGACATGGCGCCTCCCTCGGGTGACGACTGGCTGCCGGTCGTCGCGCTGATCCTCGTCGGTGGCGTGGTCGGTCACTCGCTCATGAACTGGGGCATCCCGCGCCTGCCGGTCTGGCTCGCGTCGACGATGACGCTGCTCATCCCGGTCGTGTCGTCGCTCGCCGCGTGGATCTTCCTCGACGAGGCACTCACGGCACCGCAGCTCGTGGCGATGGCGGTCGTCATCGGGGCGTTGTGGGTGGTCGTGGTCACCCAGACCAAGACACCGGTCAGCCCGCCGCAGGACATCGTCGAACTCGAGACCTGATCGCGGCGCTCGGTCGTCCGAGAGCGCCGTCAGGGACCGGCCAGCAGGTAGTCGACCAGCAGGTCGACCTCCGACGCCGACAGCGACGCGACCGGCATCGTGTCGTCCCACCCCGCCACGATCTCGGCCGACGGATCGACGATCGCGCGCTCGACGTAGTCGGCGTCGATCGTCGACGTGGTCCCGTCGGCGAGTTCGACCGTGTCACCCGCCGACCAGGTGAGTGCCGGCCCGAGCGCACCGCCTCCCAGGTCGGCACCGTGGCAGGCCGAACAGCCGTTGGTGCGGTAGATCCCCGCTGCGCCCTCGCCGTCGGCGCCGCACGCCGACACCCCCAGCACCACACCCGCCAGGACGAAGGCTCCGAACAACCGCACCGTTCGCATCACCCCATCGTGGCACGACCGATGACCGCACACCGCTCTTCGTTGGGCTTCTGCCCCGCCCGGTACGCTCGGACCCGTGACCGAGTCGAAGATCATCTACACCCACACCGACGAAGCCCCGGCATTGGCGACGTACTCCTTCCTGCCGATCATCGAGGCGTTCGCCGGAGCCGCCGGCATCGACGTCGAGACCCGCGACATCTCGCTCGCCGGCCGCGTCGTCTCGCAGTTCCCCGAGTTCGTCGCCGAGGACCGGCGCATCCCCGACCATCTCGCCGAGTTGGGCGAGCTGGCCACCACCCCCGAGGCCAACATCATCAAGCTCCCGAACATCTCGGCGTCGATGCCCCAGCTCAAGGCGACGATCGCCGAGCTCCAGGCCAAGGGGTACGACCTCCCCGACTACCCCGACGAGCCGTCGACGCCCGAAGAAGAAGACATCAAGGCCCGCTACGACCGCGTCAAGGGTTCGGCCGTCAACCCGGTCTTGCGCGAGGGCAACTCCGATCGTCGCGCGCCGCGTGCGGTCAAGGAGTACGCCAAGGCCAACCCGCACTCGATGGGCGCATGGTCGTCCGACTCGAAGACGACGGTCGCCACGATGGGCGACCACGACTTCCGGTCCAACGAACGCTCGGTCACGATGAGCGCCGCCGACGAGCTCCGCATCGAACACGTCGCAGCCGACGGTACGGTCACGGTGCTCAAGCAGTCGGTCCCCGTCCAGGAGGGCGAGGTCGTCGACGGCACGTTCATGTCGAGCGCCGCCCTCGACCGATTCCTCGCCGAGCAGGTCGACGCGGCACGTGACGCCGGCGTCCTGTTCTCGCTCCACATGAAGGCGACGATGATGAAGGTCTCCGACCCGATCATCTTCGGTCACGGCGTCGTCACCTACTTCGCACCGATCTTCGACAAGTACGGCGACGTGCTCGAGGCCGCCGGCGCCGACCCGGCCAACGGCTGGAACCAGGTGCTGACCGTCATCGACGGGCTCGACGACGACACCAAGGCCGCCATCCACGCCGACATCGAGGCCGTCTACGCCAACGGCCCCGACCTGGCGATGGTCGACTCCGACCGCGGCATCACCAACTTGCACGTCCCGAGCGACGTCATCATCGACGCCTCGATGCCGGCGATGATCCGCAACGGTGGCCAGATGTGGGACAAGAACGGCGACACCCGCGACACCCTCGCCGTCATCCCCGACTCGAGCTACGCCGGCGTCTACCAGGCCGTGATCGACGACTGCAAGGCCAACGGCGCCTACGACCCGACGACGATGGGCACGGTTCCCAACGTCGGCCTCATGGCGCAGAAGGCCGAGGAGTACGGCAGCCACGACAAGACGTTCGAGATCGCCGACGCCGGCACCGTCCGTGTCGTGAACCAGGCCGGCGACACGGTGCTCGACTTCGCGGTCGAAGCGGGCGACATCTGGCGTATGTGCAATGTGCGCGACCTCCCGATCCAGGACTGGGTCAAGCTCGCCGTCACCCGAGCCCGCGCCACCGGCGCCCCCGCCGTGTTCTGGCTCGACGAACAGCGTGCGCACGACGCCGAACTGATCAAGAAGGTCGCCCGCTACCTCGAAGACCACGACACCGAAGGGCTCGAGATCCACGTGATGGCGCCGGCCGAGGCGACCAAGTTCTCGGTCGATCGCATCCGTCAGGGTCTCGACACGATCTCGGTCACGGGCAACGTCCTGCGCGACTACAACACCGACCTGTTCCCGATCCTCGAACTCGGCACCAGCGCCAAGATGCTCTCGGTCGTCCCGCTCATGAACGGTGGCGGCCTGTTCGAGACCGGCGCCGGCGGCTCGGCGCCCAAGCACGTCCAGCAGTTCGAGAAGGAGAACTACCTCCGCTGGGACAGCCTCGGTGAGTTCCTCGCCCTGGCCGTGTCGCTCGAGCATTTCGGCGAGGTGACCGGGAACCCGAAGGCGAAGGTGCTCGCCGACGCCCTCGACGCGGCGACCGGCAAGCTCCTCCAGGAGAACAAGTCGCCGGCCCGCCGACTCGGGTCGATCGACAACCGGGGCAGCCACGCGTATCTCGCCCACTATTGGGCCGAGGCGCTCGCCGCCCAGACCGACGACGCCGAACTCGCCGCGACGTTCGGTCCGGTCGCCGCCCAGTTCGCCGAGCAGCAGGCACAGATCGACGACGAACTGATCGGTGCACAGGGGCACCCGAACGATCTCGGCGGCTACTTCATGCCCGAACCCGATCTGGCCGCTGCCGCGATGCGCCCGAGCCCGACGCTGAACGGGATCATCGCCTCCATCTGACATCGACTCGATGCATCCCACCGGCCTCCTCGTCTCGTCGCTCCCGGAACCGCCCGACGTCGACGAGGTCATCGACACCGACGGTCTGACCGGCAGCGACTGGCTCCAGGCCGGTGGGATCTTCGTCGGCTCGATCATCGTCGCGGTGATCGTGGCTCGCGTCGTTCGCGCCGTGATGCGACGGTCGGTCGCGAACGAGTTCGCGGTCATCATCACGGCGCGCCTGTGCGCGTACACCGTCTTCGCCGTCGGCCTCGTCTACTCGATGAGTTCGCTCGGTGTCCGTGTCGGGCCGCTGCTCGGTGCGCTGGGCATCACCACGCTGGTGCTCGCACTCGCGCTCCAGAGCGTCGCCGAGAACTTCGTGGGCGGACTCATCCTGCAGGCGCGCCGACCGTTCACGATCGGGGACACGGTCGAACTCGACGACCACGTCGGCGTCGTGACCGACATCGATTCACGGACGACGGTGCTCCGGGGCCTCGACGGGACGATGATCCGGATCCCGAACGGTGACGTGTTGAAGAATCCGATCGTCACCCTCACCCGGGAGCGGCTGCGCCGCTCCGAACTCGTGGTGGGCGTGGCGTACGACTCGAACCTCGAACGGGCAACCGAGGTACTGCTCGAGGCGGTCGGTCGGGTGGAGCGGATCGTCGACGTCCCCGAGCCGATGGTGCTGCTCACCCAGTTCGGTGAGTCGACGATCGACATCACGATCTACTACTGGCACCGCTCCGAGGTCCCGGCCGAACTGGCAGCCACCCACGACCTGATGCTCGCCGTCCACCAAGCGCTCGCTGCCGCCGGCATCACGATCGCGTTCCCGCAGATGGTGGTGTGGCCCGGCCACGACGCCGACGACGATCCCTACGGCCGCACCCCCACATCGGTGTACAGCGACCAGCCGCACGCTCCCCCACCGGCGCCCGAACCCGCGCCGAGGGCGACGGTCGAGCGACGACGGCGACGGTTCTCACGCCGCTGAGCGTCACGGGGCCGGCCCGGACCTCGGCGATGCCGCCCGACGCCCGGTCAGGCCCGGGCGACGCGAACCCGCTGGTACGTGCGGGTGTTCTCGGCGGCGACGTCGGCGGCGAGCTGCACCCACGCTTCGTCGGCGGTCGACCCCTCGGCGCACGCCACCTCGACCTGGCCGGCGAAGCGCTCGGCTTCCGCGATCCACACCGGTTCGACACGGAGCAATCGGCCGTCGAGGCCGCGCACGTGGTTCTCCCGGAAGTCGAGCGTCGTCCGCCATCCGTCGCGCTCGAGTTGGCGACGTTCGGCCGGCTCGAGCAGCGCGCCGTGTCGGCGCTCCCGCTGGAACCCTGGTCTGCGCATCGAGCTGGCCACGGGCACCATTGTGAACGAGTGTGCCTGTGGAACGTCAGCCCCATAACCGTGTGAATTTCCTGGGGATTGTGAACTGGTGAACTGTGGTTATCGCCCGCGCACACCGCGGGCGGGACCGTTCAGACGCGCTCGGCGACGAGGACCGGGATCACCCGGTCGTGTTCGGCGGCGCTCACCTCGTACTCGGCGTACGGCGAATACACCGCCACCGCACGTTCCCACCACTCGGCACGTTCGTCGCCCGCCACCTCACGAACCCGATAGTCGTGGGGTTCGGGGCCGTCCTGGATCATCACGTTCGGGTCGGCGACGAGGTTGGCGTACCAGGCAGGGTGCTTGGGCGCGCCGCCGTACGACGCGACGAGCGCGTAGGCCCCGTCGTGCTCGACGCGCATCAGCGCGATCTTGCGGACCTTGCCGGACGACGCGCCACGCATGGTGACGATGATCACCGGGATCCCGGTGTCGCGCAGCGTGTTCGCCTCGGTGCCGCCCGACGCCTCGTAGGCCTCGACCTGCTCACGGACCCAGTCGAGCTGGGACGGTTCGTATTCACCTTCGATCGGCATGCAGGTGATCGTACGCCGACGTGCGGGCAGTACGGTGAGGGTGTGTCCGATGTCTTCCATCTCGACCTGACCCGAGCCGACCTCGACGGCGCCACCCTGGCGATCCTGCCCGGCGATCCGGGTCGCGTGCCCAAGATCGCCGACCGGTTCGACGAGCACGTCCACCTGGCGTCGAACCGCGAGTACACGAGCCATCTCGCCCGCGCCGACGGCGCCCCGATCGTGGTGTGCTCGACGGGGATCGGTGGCCCGTCGGTGTCGATCGCCGTCGAGGAGCTGGCGCAGCTGGGTATCCGCACGTTCCTGCGCGTCGGCACCACCGGGGCGCTCCAGCCCGAGATCGAGGTCGCCGACGTGATCGTCACGACCGGCGCGGTCCGCCTCGACGGGGCGAGCCGCCACTTCGCGCCGATCGAGTACCCGGCGGTCGCCGACCTGACGTGCGCCACGACCCTCGTCGAGGCGGCGCGTTCGCTCGATCTCACGGTGCACACGGGTGTGACGGCGTCGTCCGACACCTTCTACCCCGGCCAGGAACGCTACGACACCGTCTCGGGCTACGTCCGACGGGAGTTCCAGGGCAGCGCCGAGGAGTGGACGAGGCTCCACGTCCTCAACTACGAGATGGAAGGCGCGACCCTGTTCACCCAGTGCGCGGCGAACGGTTGGCGCGCCGGCATGGTGGCCGGCGTGCTCGTCAACCGCAACACCCAGGAGATCCCCGACCCGACGGTGCACGACCGGGTCGAGTCGAACGCGGTCTCGACCGTGGTCGAGGCGGCTCGGCGCCTCGTCAGCTCCAGCTGACGACGTCGTCGTCGTTGCGCGGGATCTCGAGCCACGTGCGGCCCGGCTGGAGACCGATCTCGTTCAGGTCGTCGACGTTGTCGTACAGGCCGATCGGGTCGGTCGGGTCGAAGCGCAGCCAGACGCCTTCACGCACGGTGCCGCCGCTGAAGACGTACACCGGGTTGGTGCCCTGGGTCTGCGCGTCGGGGTTGCCGTCGAACACGTTCACGCCGTAGTCGGCGAGCATGACGACGACGTTGTCGGTCCAGATCTGCTCGACGCCATCGGACGTCTCGGCGTTGTGCTCCTGGCCGTCCTGGACCCGGAAGTAGCGACCCGACTCGGGGTCGTAGGTCCACGTGGCGTCGGTCGAGTCGAGCCGGATCTCGATCTCGGTGGCCGACTCGCCGGTCGGCACCTCGTCGAGACCGAGGTACGGGAACACGGTCACCGGGCGACCGGCGTCGTCGGTCGTCTGATCCCAGAGCACGTCGGTGCTCGAGTAGAGGTTGTTGGGAGCCGTGCGGCCGGAGCGACGGTAGTAGCCGGGGGTGTAGCGGGCGTCGAGGTCGATCATGTCGGACTCGCGGATGGCCCGGGTGACCGAGGCGTTGCCGCCGCTCCACGCGAACAGGGGCTGCTGGAACATGCGGAGGATGTTCACGTCCTGCGCACGTCCGGAGCGGATCGGGCCGACCGGGTCGGACCCCTCGGAGTGGAACACCGCAGCGAGTCGGGTGACGCTGTCGTTGATGATCTCCTCGATCACGATGTCGGCGCTGTTGAGTCCGGCCTGCGGGGTGTCGGTGGGGCCGGCGTTGGTGATCTTCACGATCAACGCCGGACGATCGGGGATCTCGGCCTCGTCGGCGATCGGCGACCCGGTCAGCGGCATCCGCAGGATGTCGGGCACGGTCGTCGACGTCGTGGCATCGGCCTCGGTCGTGGTCGTGGTCGTCTCCGCGACCGTCGTCTCGGGGGCCTCGGTCGTCGGAGCAGACGTCGTCTCGACCGTCGTCTCGGCGGCGTCGTCGTCACCCCCGCCGGAGCACGCGGCGGCCAGCAGGGCGATGGAGATGGCGGCAGCCATCGTCTTCGTTCGGTTCACAGTTCCCTCAACAGTGCGATGCGCTCTTCGAGCGGCGGATGCGTGTCGAACCAGTGATGAGCGCCCTTCAGACGACCGTCGTCGCCCAGGCCGCTCATCGGCTGTTCGATCCACAAGTGTGCCGTAGCCGTCGACGCGGAATGCGTCGCGGTCTGATCGGCCTGGAGCTTCTCGAGCGCCGCGATCAGCCCGGGCGGGTACCGGGTCATCTGGCAGGCGCTCACGTCGGCCAGCGTCTCGCGCTGACGTGAGATCGTCGCCTGCATCGCCTTGGCGATGATCGGCGCCAGGATCAACAGACCGAAGCCGATGAAGGCGAGCGGGTTGTTGTGGTCGGCGTGGTCGCCCTGTCGGCGGACACGGCCACCGTTCCACCACATCGTGCGGATCGCCAGGTCGGTCATCAGTGCGACTGCGCCGACCATGGTCACCGCGAGGGTCGACACCAGGATGTCGTAGTTGCGGATGTGGCTCAACTCGTGTGCCACCACCCCTTCCAACTCGACCCGATTCATCGTCTCCAGGAGCCCGGTGGTCACGGCGATCGCCGCGTGTCGGGGATTGCGCCCGGTCGCGAAGGCATTCGGGGCCGGGTCGTCGACCACGTACACGTCCGGCTTGGGCAGCCCGGACGCGATGCACAGCCCTTCGACGAGGTTGTGGAGCCGGGCGTACTCGTGCTCGTCGGCGGGCTGCGCGCGACTCACCCGGAGCGCGATCGCGTCGGCCTTCCAGTACGACGTGAACGCCACGGCCGCCGCGATCACGAGGGCGATCACGGTCATGACGATGCTGCCACCGCCGAGGAGCCACCCGATGAGGGCCCCGACGAGGGTGACGACGACGACGAAGGCGACGACGAGGAGCGCGCTACGACGCTTGTTGGAACGAATCAGTTCATGCATGTGTGGGGGTCAGAATTCGACGTTGGGCGTGGTGCGAGCCGCCTCGTCGGCCTCGAAGTACTCACGGCGTTGGAAGTTGAGCATCCGGGCGAAGATCACCGTCGGGAACTGCTGCAGCTTGTTGTTGTACGCCAGCACACTGTCGTTGTAGTACTGGCGGGCGTACGCCACCCGTCCCTCGGTCGAGCTGAGTTCTTCCTGGAGCGCCAGGAAGTTCTGGTTCGCCTTGAGGTCCGGATACGCCTCACCCAGCGCGAACAGCTGGCGGAGTGTGCCACTGAGCGCGTTCTCGGCCTTCGCCTGGGCGGCCGGGGTGTCGGGCGCTGCCACGGCCGCATTGCGGGCCGTGATGACGGCGTCGAGGGTGTCCTGTTCGTGGGCGGCGTAGCCCTTGACGGTCTCGACGAGGTTGGGGATGAGGTCGAGTCGCCGCTTCAGCTGGACGTCGATCTGCGACCAGGCATTCTCGATCTGGTTGCGACGACGGATCAGGCCGTTGTAGGCGACGATCAGGTAGATCACCAGTGCCACGAGGACGACGAGCACGATGACGAGCGGCAACATGGAGTCGCAGTCTACGGGGTGGTGGCCCTGCATCCGGCGGACCACCACCGCCTGATCGTCAGCGGGCGACGGCGTCGTACAACGAGACGTATTCGTCGGCGAGGCGGCGCATGGCGAAGTGTTCGGCTCGGACGAGTCCTGCGGCGACCAGTCGATCGGCGAGCCGACGATCGGCCAGTACCCGCCCCAACGCAACGGCCAACGCGTCCGCGTCGCCGGGCGGAACGAGGACGCTGTCGACGTCGTCGGTCGCCACGTTCCGGTATCCGTCGAGCGCGCTGGCCACGACCGGGGTCGCCGCCGCCATCGCCTCGATCAGGACGACGCCGAACGACTCGCCGTGGAGCGACGGGGCACAGAACACGGACGCGCCACGGAGGCGAGCGAGCTTGTCGGCCTCGTCGATGCGGCCCAGCCAGGCGATCCGGTGGTCTCCGTCGTACCGCGATCGCAGGCGATGGGTGTCGGGACCCTCTCCGGCCACCCACAACTCGACGTCGAGGTCGAGGCGGGCGAACGCAGCGAGCAGCACCTCGAGCCCTTTGCGTTCCTCGTGACGCCCCAGGAAGAAGATGGCCGGTCGGCCCGAGTCGGGGCGCAGCGGCTCGACCGCAGCGATCTCGGCCGTCTCGACCCCGTTGAAGAGCAGGTCGTACTCGCCTCCGAGGTGATCGTGGACGAGCGCCAACGCGTCCTTCGAGACCACGACCTTGCGGTCGATCCGCTCGATCAACCGCCGCAGCATCGGAGCGAAGACCTGATAGCTGGCCGAGTGCCCTGCGGCGTGGAACGTCCCGACGGTGGGCGCCGCGTGGATGGTGACGGTCGTGATCGACGGTCCGGGAGCGAGCGGCTCGTGGACGTGGACGACGTCGAAGTCCTCGTCGCGCAGCGCACGAACGGTCCGCAGCACGGCGGCCGGGTCGGGCGCGAGCGGCGCCACCGACCCGTTGGCGGCGGTCGGCAGGCTGTCGCCGAGCGGCGTGACGAACGGTTCCGGGGGCGGCCCGTCACACGGTCCGAGCACGCGTACTTCGTGCCCGCCCCGGCGGAGCTCGCGCGCCAACCCGAGCACTTGTGCCTGGACTCCTCCGGGGATGGAGAGGCTGTACGGACAGACCATCCCGATCCGGAAGCTCACGAGGTCAGACCGTACCCGACCGATCCCGGCGCGACGGCGACGTCGGGGTGACCGAAACGCCGTTCGATCTCCTCGGCCTCCATCGGTTGCGACAGCAGGTACCCCTGCCCGAGCTGGCAACCGAGCCGTCGGAGTTCGCGGAGCTGGGCCGCGTTCTCGATCCCTTCGGCGACGGTGAGCAGTTCGAGCGACGAAGCGGTCTGCAGGATCGTGCGCGCCAGCGATGGCGCGTGCGGGTCGTCGCCGAACTCGGCCACCGCGGACTGGTCGATCTTGAGCAGGTCGATCGGCCGCCGCTGCAGCGTCGCCAGCGAACACTGTCCGGTGCCGAAGTCGTCGACCGCGAACCGGAAGCCGACGGCGTGGAGCCGGTCGATCGACGCCGCCGCCCGGTCCCCCTCGTCGACGAGCGCCGACTCGTTGAGTTCGAACACGACCGACGTCGGATCGATGTGGTGACCGTCCGCGATCGTGATCACGCGTTCGGCGAAGTCGGGCTGTCGCAACTGCACCGACGAGACGTTGACGCCCAACATCAGTCCGGCGCGCCAGGTCGCAGCCTGCGCGAAGGCTGCGTCGATCGTCCAGTAGCCGATGGGCACGATCAACCCACTCCGGTCGGCGATCGGCAGGAAGTCGGATGCCGGGACGTCGCCGTGTTCGGGATGCTGCCATCGGATGAGCGCCTCCGCGCCGACGACCTGACCGGAGGCGAGCTCGACGAACGGCATGAACACGATCCGCATCTGATCGCGTTCGAGTGCTCGTGCCAGTTCGCTGCGGTACTCGAGGTGGGTCGTCGCCACCATGCGCATCGCCGGGTCGAACAGCCTGATCTGCCCCTTGCCGGCGCGCTTGGCCTCGTACATCGCGATGTCGGCGTCACGCAGGACGCTCGTGGTCGACATGCCGGAGTTGGCGACGGCGACGCCCACGCTGGCGAGGACGACGACGTCGCCTGCGCCGACGGTGATCGGGTCGTGCATCGAGTCGAGGAGGCGCTCGGCGACGTCGATCGCGCGCTCGATGCCGCCGCGGTCTTCGAGCAGCAGGGCGAACTCGTCGCCGCCGAGACGCGCTGCGGTGTCACCGCTGCCGGCGGCACGCCGGATCTTGTCGGCGATCGACGTCAGCACCTGGTCACCCGCTGCGTGACCGAGGTTGTCGTTCACGGACTTGAAGTCGTCCAGGTCGACGAACAAGACGATCACCGGGTCGGCATCGGAACGCGCGATGCGGAGTGCGTGATCCATCCGATCGAGGAACAGCGCTCGGTTGGCGAGACCGGTGAGTTCGTCGTGGAACGCCCGGTGGCTCAGCTGCCGTTCGAGGTTCCGCTGTTCGGTCACGTCGCGGATGGTGACCACGACGCCGTCGACCGGGTTGCCGCCGACCAGGTTGGCCACGACGATCGTCGCCTTGCGTTGCTGGCCGTCGACGTGGGCGAGCGAGGCGTCGACCTCGATGGTGGCGCCACTCCCCTGCTCGACGACGCGCTGCAGTTCGTGGCGGAAGACCTCGAAGTCGCCCGGCACCACCAGATCGGTGACGGGACGACCGATCCAGCGGTCGGGGTCGTGGCCGAGCATCGTACGCAGGCCCGGGCTCGCGTAGTTGATCCGACCGGTCGAGTCGGCGAGGACCACGGCGTCGGTCGAGTGCTCGACCATCGCGGCGAGTCGGTCCCGGCCCCGCTGCTCACTCAGGTTGCGGACCTGGTCGACGAGCTTCCACATCCGCGCCAGGGCCAGCACGATCACGAGCACCGTCGCCACCGACACCACCACCGACGACGACCGCGACGACAGTCCGGTGGCCAGCATCAGCAACAGCGCCCCGAGCGGGACGAGCGCAGCGAACAACAAGCCGAAGATCTGTGTCCAGTGCACCTTCGGGGCCCGGTCGACGACGCGGATCCGCGGCGCCATCAGGGCGCTGGCACCGACGAGTGCGACCCCCGGCAGGAGCGCGGCCGCCTGCCACACCCCCGGCTCGAGCCGGTCGTCGTACGCAGCCCAACCCGAGATCGCGTGCCCGGCGCCGAGGAGCAGGAACCCGAGCGTGAGGACGCCGAACCGCTGCTCGCGATCGCCCAGACGACGCAACGAGATCGTCGCGAGCAGGCCGTCGAGCAGCGGGAACGCCCACACCCAGGCGGCGTCGTCGAGCGGGAAGCCTTCGCCGTCGAAGTGCGGGCCGGAGACGGCGACCCACACGAGCGCCGTCACGGCGATCGAGTAGATGATCGGCTCGGACCCGTTGAGGATGTCGCGCGACTGTCGCCGCGACGACGTGATGCCGGCCAGGCCGGCGAACAACGCCGGGTAGGCGAGCACGGCGATCGC
>JBPEWX010000283.1:0-2250 GCA_052032235.1 Ilumatobacter sp.
CGCGCGTCTTCGCGGCGGTGATCGAAGAAGCGGATGTTGTCGTCGCGTTCCTCCATCGGCTTGATGACCTGCTCGATGAAGTCGTCGAGCTCGTCGAGATAGGCCGCCAGGTCGTCGGGCAGATCGAAGTTCACGTGTTGCCTCCGTGGGTCGTGACCGTGTCTCCGAACGTAACGACGGCCCTTCGTACGGCCGCAGTCGGAGCGTCTCCGCGTCAGGCCGGCGGCGTCCGGCGTCCACCCCGGTCGGCGAAGTCGTCGAGTGCGTCGAGGATCTCCGGAGCGGCGTACTTCCGGTTGCGGCGGCCGACGGTGACCTGTTCGAGGGCGCCGATGTCGACGAGGCGTCCGATGGCGTCGTCGGCCGCCTGGGCTCGCACGTCGATCGCTCGCTGGAGGAACGCCGAGTCGAGCACGGGTTGGCGGACGACGACGTCGAGCGCACGCCAGACGGTGGCCTGCGGTCGGGCGACGAGCGTGTCGCTCCAGCGCTGCCGGATCGACCGGACGGTCTCGACGAGGGCACGTCCGTTCACGACTGCGGCGTGGACCGCCTCGGAGACACGCTCGATGATCGGACCGGGTTCACCGTTGCGATACGCATCGAGCGCGTCGAAGTAGCGGTCGACATCGACGAGCAGTCCGGCGGAGACGGGAACGGCGACGTGTCGTGTCAGGCCTTTCGCCCGGAAGATCGCATGGAGGAGGGCGCGGCCGGTGCGACCGTTGCCGTCGGTGAACGGGTGGATGGTCTCGAACTGTGCATGGGCGATTGCAGCTTGAACCACGACGGGGAGGTCGTCTCGCTCGACGAAGGCGACGAGGTCGGCGACCGCCGGACGGACACGCTCGTGGTGCGGTGGGACGAACGCCGCCGTGTGCGGCCCGTAGCTGCTGGCGCCGATCCAGACCTGTTGCTCGCGCCATCCGACGGCGTCCGGTTGGACGTCGCCGAGCAGCACGCGCTGGGTATCGAGGATGGCGGCCTCATCGACTCGGTCGGCGAGGCGGAGCGCCGCCCGCATCGCGGCGGTGTTGGCGGCGATCTCCGTGGCGTTGCGCCGGCTCCGGTCGCCCAGCTCGGCGAGCGCGACCGACTTGGCCGAGGCGGTCAGCCGCTCGATCCTCGACGACGAGGCCGATTCGCTCCGGAGCAGGATCGCCCCGTACGGCACGAGCTCGACGCCCAGTTCGGCGTCGAAGGCGGCGAGCGTCGTGGCTGCTTCGTCGGCGAGCGCGGCCACCGCTGACGGCGTGTCGACGACGACCGACTCGATCGTGGGGACGACCGCTGCGAGGTACGGGCCCGCGTACGTGGATCGCCAGCGTCGGGGGATGTCGGCCATCGGCGTCCACGACCGCTCCTCGTACGCCACGCTGGGCCATCTGTGTTCCGGCGCCATGGGCGAAGCATAGTATGAGTTTTGTCGAAACTCATACTATGGATGGCGACCGGTCGACGCTCGACTCGTTCGGCCTCGGGGTCGCTCGGTACCGTCGCCGCATGGCTTCGGAGAGATTGCTGGTCGAGCGTGCCGACGGGATCGTGACCGTCACGCTGAACCGGCCACGACGCAAGAACGCCGTGCCGTCCGACATGTGGGACGAGCTCGCCGAGACGTTCCGGGAGATCGCCGTTCGGCGTGACGACCGGGTCGTGATCGTGACCGGCGCCGAGGGCGACTTCTGTTCGGGTGCCGATCTGTCCGGTGACGGGAACGAGCCGCCGGAGCACCTCGATCAGCATCAGCTCTCGGCGATGCGCCGGGTGGGCGCCGCCTGTATCGCACTGGCGGAGATGCCGAAGCCGACCATCGCCAAGGTGTCGGGCGTCGCCGTCGGCGCCGGCTTGAACATGGCGTTGGCGTGCGATCTCGTCGTCGCCGACCGCACCGCACGCTTCGCCGAGATCTTCGCCAAGCGCGGCCTCAGCATCGACTTCGGCGGGTCGTGGTTCCTCCCCCGCCGCATCGGCTTGCACCGCGCCAAGGAACTGGCGCTCTTCGCCGACCTGATCGACGCCGACGAGGCCGACCGGATCGGCCTCGTGAACCGGGTGGTCGACAACGATCAGCTCGACTCGTTCGTCGCCGACTGGGCGGCGCGTCTGGCGGCCGGGCCGCCGATCGCGTTGGCGCAGACGAAGCGGCTGCTGAACGAGTCGTTCGAGTCGACGCTGCAGCGCTCGCTCGAGAACGAGGGCTCGGCCCAGACCGTCAACTTCGGCACGGCCGACACCGCCGAAGCGGTG
>JBPEWX010000284.1:0-2540 GCA_052032235.1 Ilumatobacter sp.
GTCGACCGTGATGTCTGCGACGCTCGAATCCACCCCCACTCAGCGGCCCGACGGACTGCGCGGCTCGATCCTCGGGAACCGGGTGTCTCGGACCGAAGACCCCGAGCTGCTCACCGGTGCCGGGAAGTACATCGCCGACCTCGAACTGGGCGACGGCGCGTTGCACGCGGTGTTCGTCCGGTCCGACATCGCCCACGGCATCATCCAGTCGATCGACGTCGACGAGGCCAGGTCGATGCCCGGCGTCGTCGCCGTCTGGACCGCGGCCGACCTCGGTGTCGCACCCCACCACGGGTTCGCCGCCATCGATCCGGCGTTCGCACGCCCGCCGCTCGCCACCGACCGCGTGCGCTTCGTGGGCGAGGCCGTCGCGGTCGTGTTCGCCGAGACGGCGGCGCAGGGAGCCGACGCGGCCGACGCCGTGTGGGCCGACATCGAACCGCTCGACGCCGTCACCGACGCCGAGGCGGCACTCGATGCGGACGCCCCACTGCTCCGTCCGGAGCGCGGCGACAACGTGGCCGTCGCCGACGCACCCGACTCCCCGGTCGACCTCGACGCGATCTCCGACGTCGTGGTGCGCGGTCGGTTCGTCAACCAGCGGGTGGCGGTCGCCCCGATGGAGCCGCACGGCGTCGCCGCCGCACCGGCCGACGACGGCCGCATCACGGTCTGGACCTCGAACCAGTTCCCGCACTACGTGCACGCCGCCATGGCGACCGCAACCGGCATCGATCGCGATCGGCTCCACATCGTCACGCCGCGTGTCGGTGGCGGGTTCGGCGGCAAGGCCGGGATGCAGCACGAGTACACCGTGGTCGTGGTGGCCGCACAGCGCCTCGGCCGCCCCGTGCGGTGGATCCCGACCCGGACCGAAGACCTCCAGGCCAAAGACCACAGCCGGTCGCAGGTGCAGTACGCCGAGCTCGGGTGCACGACCGACGGGGCGTTCACCGGGCTGCGCGTCCGATTGGTCGGTGACGCCGGGGCCTATCCGAGCATCGGCGCGGCGCTGCCCGGCGGCACCCGTCGGATGAGCCACGGCACGTACGCCTTCCCCCAGATCGAGTTCGACGTCGCCGTCGCCACCACCAACACGCCGCCGACCGGCGCCTACCGCGGAGCCGGCCGACCCGAGGCGACGGCGCTGCTCGAGCGGCTGGTCGATCAGGCGGCCCACGAGCTCGACATCGACCCGATCGAGCTGCGCGAACGGAACCTGTTGACCGACGACGTCTTCCCGTTCCAGACCCTGACCGGCCCCGAGTACGACACCGGCTCGTACCGCATGCCGTTGCGGACGGCCGCCCGACTCATCGGCTACGACGAACTGCGCGCCGAGCAACGGCGACGCCGAGACGCCGGCGATCCGGTCCAGCTCGGCATCGGGGTCGCGACGTACGTCGAGATCACCGGCGGCGGGGGCGGTGACGAGTTCGGCAAGCTCGAGGTGCACACCGACGGGTCGGCGACGGTGTCGTGCGGCACCCTGTCGCACGGACAGGGGCACCAGACGACGTTCGCGATGATCGTCAGCGCACAGACGGGCATCCCGGTCGACCGCATCCGACTGGTCGACGGCGACACCGACCTCGTCCCGAAGGGCGGCGGCACCGGTGGGTCACGTTCGGTCCAGTTCGGCGGGTCCGCGGTGAGTGAGGCCACGAAGCTCGTGGTCGAACAGGCGAAGCGACTGGCGGCGCGGGTGCTCGAAGCCGACGAGGCCGACATCGTGGTCGACGCCGACGCCGGCACCATCGGGGTCGCCGGCGTACCGGCCGCCGCCTTGTCGTGGGCCGACCTCGCCGCGACGTCGGAGGAACTCGACGCCGCGCCGCTGGCCGCCGACACGATCTACGCGCCCGACGGGGCGTCGTTCCCGTTCGGTGCCCACATCAGCGCCGTCGAGGTCGACACCGAGACCGGCCGGGCACGGGTGCGTCGCCACGTCGCCGTCGACGACGCCGGCACCGTGATCAACAAGCTGCTCCTCGAGGGGCAGCAGCACGGCGGCATCGCCTCCGGGCTGTCGCAAGTGCTGTACGAGGAGGTCCGCTACGACGACCTCGGCAACCCGATCACCTCGAACTTCGCCGACTACGGGCTGCCGTCGGCGGCCGAGATGCCGAGCTTCGACGTCTTCTCGACCGAGACGCCGTCCGATCGCAACGTGCTCGGCGCGAAGGGCATCGGCGAGGCCTCGACGATCGGGTCGACCCCGGCCATCCAGAACGCGATCATCGACGCCGTGTCACACCTCGGCGTGCGCCACATCGATCTCCCGTGCACCGCCGAGCGGGTGTGGCGTGCGATCGCCGACGCGCAGTCGGGGGGCGGCGACCCGTGGCGCGAACCGCCGGCCGTCTTCGCAACCCTGCCCAAGGGCCGGGCGGTCGACGACAGCGCTGCCGACGCCGCCGACGGCATCTGAACGAACGGTGTCAGCGATCGGGGTCGGATACGTCTCGTCGCTTCACGCCTCGACGACGAACCGGGTCGACGACGAAACATATCCGACCCCGATCCTCGGTCAGTGTGTG
>JBPEWX010000285.1:0-3819 GCA_052032235.1 Ilumatobacter sp.
GGGGCGCGATGTACTCCCAAGGCGGCCAGGGGTTCGTCGTGCTGCACTCGACGACGTCATCGGGCGCGAGCCGGATCGTGCCGACGCTGGCCGCCGGTGACGCCGTCACGACCCCCAAGAACACGGTCGACAAGATCGTCACCGAGTGGGGCGTCGCCGAGCTGCGCGGCCGGTCGATCCGCGAGCGCACCCGGGCACTGATCGAGATCGCTCACCCCGATCACCGTGATGACCTCACGGCACGGGCACGCGAGATGGGTTACGCCTGACCGCTACTGCGCTCGCCACACCGGTGCGTCGGCGTCGCCGCGCCACGACCGGAGCCGCTGCTCGGCCTCGGCACGAGCCGCGTCGTCGTGGCGCCCGGCGCGAACCCGCAGGAGCGTGGCGGCGACGTCGCGGAGTTCGCCCAGCGCCGCCGTGAGCGGATCGTGGCGGAGCGACCGGCCGGCACCGGCGGCGAACGCGTCGTAGACGGCAGGGTCGCCGCCCCACCGGCGGTGGTGGTTGGCGAGCATCGCATGATCCCACGCCGGATTGGCGACGCACATCAGATCCCAGTCGACGAGCAGGGCCCCGCGGCCGGTCATCATGACGTTGCCGGGATGGACGTCACCGTGGCACAACACGGGGTCGACGGCGACCTCCGACCGCCACCCCCGGTGTCGTTCGACCGCCGAACGCAGACCGTCGAGGGCCGCCGCATCGATGTCGGTACCGACGTCGTCGAGCAAGCCGTCGAAGTCCCACCAGGGGAAGACGGTCGGTGACGGAACCGGGTACGACGACGGCACGCCGGTGTGGGGCAGGCGGTGGACTGCGGCGACGACCGAGCCGACGACGCGCCAATCGACCGCCCGACGGGTCTCGCGTTCGAGGCGCCAACCGGTGACGGCGAACCCGTCGAGGTCGGCCGTGATGCCGTCGATCGGCTCGACCGTCGGGATGCCGTTGTCGAGCAGCCAGCGCACGAGTTCGTGCGATGCGGCTGCCGGCCCGGTCGCACGACCGACCCGCAACACGACCGAGCCGCACCGGTACAGCGCGTTCATCCCGTGTCGGAGCACGACCGGTTCGTCGAGGCCCCACGCCGCCGCCTGCGTTCGCGCGACCTGCAACGCTGCGTCACGGTCGACGACCGGGCGGTCGACGTACGGGTGGTCCGCGGACGGGCGGTCGACGGATGGATCGGTCATGCCCGGGCCAGCACGTCGATGCCGGGGTTGAGTCGGCCGGTCGGGTCGAAGCGGGCCTTGATGCGCCGGTGGAGTTCGGCGACGGCGGGGTCGACCGGGCGTGCCGGCGGCGGATGCTCGTGGTGGACGATGCCGACGCCGACCTCGACCACGAACCGCCCCGTGCCGACCAGCGACCGGATCTCGCTCGGTGCGATCGACCACCGACCGCCATTCGGGAGCGTCGGCGGCAGGTCGCCGGCGATCAGACCGACCGACGCGGCCTGTGCTCGGACGTCGTCCGGATGGCCTTCCAGGAGCACCCAGGTCCGTTCGCCGTCCCACAGGATCGACGTCGGCCGGTACAGCTCGCGCAACACGACCTCGGGTTCGGTCGTCGTGGTGAACCACTGCTCGAACCGACCCATGGGACGGGTCCGGAGGATCACCTCGCCGATGAACCCGAGGGTGCCGTGCGAACCGACGAGCAGCCGACACAGGTCGAAACCGCTCACGTTCTTGACGGTGGGCCCGCCCGCCTTCACGAGCTGTCCGGCGCTGTCGACGTAGCGCATCTGCAGCACCGTGTCGCGCACGGGCCCGTAGCCGAGACGGCGGATCCCGGACCGACCGACCGCCAACGCCCCACCGACCGTGCCGAACGGCGGGATCGCCACCGTCTGGCGATGCACGGCGAGCGTGTCCTCCAGCTCGTCGAGCGGTGTGCCGGCACCGCAGCACACGGTCATCTCGTCCGGTTTGAACCAATCGACGCCGCCCGGCGCCATCACGGGCCGGACGTCGTCGACCGGGCCACCACGCGTCCCGAGCCCGGCGATCGTGACCGGGTCGTCGCTGCCGATCTCCTCGGCGAACTCGCTCAGATCCATGCGCCCTCCGGCAGGCGGACGTGATTGACCTCACCGCACGTCGCCGGATTGGGCAGCACCTTGCCGGGGTTCGAGCGCATGTCGGGGTCGAATGCGCAGCGGAGCGCGTTCTGGGCGGCGAGGTCGACCTCGCTGAACATCAGGCCCATGTAGTCGCGTTTTTCGAGGCCGATACCGTGTTCGCCGGTCAGCACACCGCCGGCGTCGACCGACGCCTGGACGATCTCGCGACCTGCCTCGTGCACCCGCTCGACCGTGCCCGGCACCCGTGCGTCGTAGACGAGCAACGGGTGGAGGTTGCCGTCACCGGCGTGGAACACGTTGAGCACCTGGAGTTCGTGGCGGTCGGCGATCTCGTAGATCTGTTCGAGGACGGCCGGGAGCTGTGATCGAGGCACCACCGTGTCGTGCAGGTAGTAGTCGGGCTGGATGTTGGCGATCGCGCCGAACGCCGACTTGCGCCCCTTCCAGAGCAGCGCCCGTTCGGCCTCGTCCTGGGCGACCCTCACGGAGGACACGTGGTGCTCACCGGCGATCTCGACGATGCGTGCCACCTGGGCCTCGAGATCGTTCGGCAGCCCGACCACTTCGATGAGCAGCGCTGCTGCCGAGTGCACGGGCAGACCGGCGTGGATGTACGCCTCGACCGCTTCGAGGCAGAGCTGATCCATCATCTCGATCGCGGCGGGCACCATGCCGTCGGCGATGATGCTGCTGACCGTCGCCGCGCCGTCGGCGACCGTGGCGAAGTCCATCAGCATCGTGCGCACGGCCGGGTAGTTCTGGGTCAGCTTGACGCACACCTCGGTCGTGATGCCGAGCATCCCCTCGCTGCCGACGAAGACGCCGCGCAGGTCGTAGCCTGCCGGTTCGGGTTCGTCGCCGCCGAGCACGGTGACGGTGCCGTCCGGGAGGACGACTTTGACGCCGAGGATGTGGGCGTTCGTGACCCCCTCCGCGAGGCAGTGCGGCCCACCCGAGTTGTTCGCGACGTTGCCGCCGATCGAACACGTCTGCTGGCTGCTCGGGTCGGGGGCGAAGTGCACGCCGAGGTGGGCGAGCTGGTCGGACAGGTCGAGGTTGAGCACGCCCGGCTGCACCCATGCCCGCCGGTTGAGTTCGTCGACGCTCACGATGTCGGTCATGCGCGTGAGCGAGATGACGACGCTGTCGGCGAGCGGCACCGCTCCCCCGGCCAGGCCGGTGCCCGACCCGCGGGCGACGAACGGCACACCGTGCTCGTTCGCGATCCGGACGCAGGCGGCGACCTCGTCGGTGGTCTCGGGCAGGCAGACGACCGACGTCGCCCCTTCCATGTTCGAAGCGTCGCGCCGATAGCGCGCCCGATGCCCGTCACCGTCGTGCACGCGACGACGGTCGAGCGCCCGTGTCAGGTCGGCGACGAGCCGGCGGGTCATCGACGTTGCTTCAGCACGATCACGCGGCCGGATTCGACCGGTTGACCGTCGACGAGCAACTGCTCACCCGGTTCGAGACGGCTGTCGACCGGTTCGAGGCGGGCGTCGCGGCGGGCCTTGAGCTCGTCTTCCTTGGCGCGCATCGCCGCCCGACCGTCGCGGACCGCGTCGACGATCTGCTTCGTGCCGGTCTTCGCTCGGCCCGCGGCACCGCGCGCGACGTTCACGGGTGTCAGGTTCTGCGCGGTGCGCTTGACCTTCCTGGCGGCGTAGTTGGCGCCGGCGGCGCCGGCGGTGGCTCCCGCCACGAACCAGGTGACTCGTTTCATGCTTGCC
>JBPEWX010000286.1:0-7354 GCA_052032235.1 Ilumatobacter sp.
GTCGTCGAGGCAATGGGCGACGGCACCGGCGCCATCATGCTCGACGGCAAGATGGAGGACGACGCCTCCTGCAAACAGTGCCAGGTCGTGCTGTCGCTGGCGAAGGAACTCGCGGACCGAGATCCCGAGCTGGCCGAGGCCTACGGCTTCTGAGAGGAACCCCCGATGAGTGATCTGCGCCCTCGCCGTTCCGTCCTGTACATGCCCTCGTCCAACGAGCGTGCGCTCGAGAAGGCGAAGTCGATCGCGTGTGACGCGCTGATCTTCGATCTCGAGGACGCCGTTGCGCCCGACGCCAAGGAGGCAGCCCGCGCCAACGCCGTCGCCGCCGCACAGTCGGGCGAGTACGGGCACCGCGAGGTCACGATCCGCTGCAACGGTCTCGACACCCCGTGGGGCGCCGACGACCTCGCGGCCGCCGCGACGTCGGGTGCCGCCTCGGTCGTGATCCCCAAGGTCAACTCGGTCGACTACCTGAACGAGATCGAACAACGGCTCGACGCGGCCGGCGCACCGGCCGAGATGACGATCTGGGCGATGATCGAGACGCCGACGGCGATCATGGACGTGCGGGCGATCGCTCATCACCCGCGGGTCAACGTGCTCGTGATGGGCAACAACGATCTCGCCAAGGAACTCCGCACCGGCGTGCTGCCCGAGCGCACCCCGCTGATCCCGCACCTCGCCCTGGCGCTGCTCGGTGCCCGTGAGGCCGACAAGGTCATCCTCGACGGCGTGTACAACGACGTCCGCGACCCCGAGGGCTTCCTCGTCGAGGCCGAGCAGGGCAAGGCGATGGGGTTCGACGGCAAGACGCTGGTCCACCCCAGCCAGGTCGATCCGGCCAACGAGGTGTGGGCGCCGTCGGCCGACGAGGTCGACTTCTCGCGACGCGTGATCGAAGCGTTCGAGGAAGCCGAGGCCGAGGGCCGCGGCGTCGTCACGGTCGACGGCCGGATGATCGAGAACCTCCACGTCGAGAACGCCAAGCGCATCCTGGCGGTCGCCGACGCGATCGCCGCCATCGGCTGACGTCGGCGCCGCCAGAGGCGGGTTCACCCGGGTGAGATCAGCCGGGAGGGGTGGCTTCCTCACCCCGTTCGTCGAGATGGTGTCGGCATGACCCGCACCGTCTACGAAATCGTCATCCGTGGCCGAGCCGGCGAGCGCGTGCTGCGCCCGCTGCTCGACGATTTCACGGTCGACCATCCGGTCGCGGACCGGACGCGGCTCATCGGGATCGTTCGCGACCCGTCCCACCTGCACGGCGTGCTGGCACACCTCACCTCGATGGCCGTCGAGGTCGTGAGCGTCACCGCCGTCGATCCCGACTGATCGGAAGGAAGCTCCCATGTCCAGCACCCTCATCCCCACGACCGCCCGATCGGTCGCCACGATGTCCCGTCGGGCGCGACGGGCGTCGATCGTCGCGGCCGTCGGTTTCGGCAGCTTCGCCGTGTATCAGGTCACCCTCGCCGCAGGCGCCCCCTGGGGCGATCACGTGTGGGGTGGCCGCCACGAGGGCGTCCTCCCCACGTCACTGCGGATCGGGAGTGGCCTCGCCGCCGTCGTCCTGGCCGGCATGGCGACCGTCGTCCTGACTCGCAGCGGGGTGATCCGAACCGCCGGTGGACCCGGCCGCCTCGCCAAGACGACGTGGGCGATCAGCGCCTACATGACGCTCAACACCGTGGGGAACCTGGCCTCGGAGAGCACCGTCGAACAGGCCGTGTTCGGACCGTTCACCGCCCTGATGGCCGGTCTCACCGCCATCGTGGCCCGTGGCTGACGACTCGGAGCGTGGTGCCACCCCCCGGCACCACGCTTCGTGGTCGACGGGGGTGATCGGATGACGTACTGTGACGCCATGGCAGGGCGAGACGGGCGGCGTCTCCTCGGACGCGCAGCGATCGGCGAACCGGCGATCGACGACGCGAACGACATCGACGACCGCGACGCGTTCGATCGCGTCACCTTCACCGACGAGGAGTTGACCGAACTCGCGCTCGACGCCAAGGCGTTCGATCCGTTCGACCCCGACGTCGAACCCTTCGAGCCACCGGCGCCGTGACGGCACCGTGACGACGTCGTGACCGGGTCAGCCGGTGACGACGACCCGCTCGGCGCGTCGCCATGCTGCGAAAGCGATCGCGCCCGACACGACGAAGCCGATCGCCAACGGCGTGATGGTGCCGTCGAACCGGCGGTTGATGAGTTCGCCGATCACCGCACCCAGCGCACCGGACACCATGCCGAGGACCGCGGCGCCCGTCCCCGCCACCTCGGCGAGTGGCCGCATCGCCGCCGCGTTGATGTTCGGGATCAGCATCTGCTGACAGAACAGCACCGCCGAGATCAACACGACGAACAACCAGAAGGGCGGTTCGCCGCCGGTCGCGAGGGACGTCACGAGCAGCGCCGCGATCGACACCATGCTGGCGACGAACGCCATGCCGAGCAATCGGCTGAGGCCCAACCGCTCGACGAAGCGACTGTTGACCAGCATCGCACCGAGCATCACGAGCGCGATCCCGCCGAAGAACAGCGGGAACCAGCTCTGGAGGTCGTAGGTCTGGTCGATGATCAGCTCCGACGTCGCCAGATACGACATGAACACGCCGAACAGCGCCGTGAGCGACAACAGGTACCAGAGGGTTCCCGGCGTGGCGAACACGGTGCGCAGGCTGCGACCGACCGATCCGGCGGCGAGTGGCCGACGACGCTCGTCGGCGAGGGTCTCGGGGAGGCGGGTCACCAGCATCGCGACCACGCCGGCGGCGATCGCACACATCCAGAACACCCACTCCCACGACGAGATCGCGAGCACCCCGGCCGACAGGGCCGGCCCGACGGCGGGCACCAGGAGGAACACGGCCATCGCCAGCGACATCTGGCGTGCCATCTGCTCGCCGGCGAAACCGTCACGGATCATGGCGAGCGAGGCCACGCGCGGGCCGGCGCCGCCGAGTCCCCAGATGAACCGGAACACGAACATCAGCCCGAGCGACGGCGCGAGCACCGAACCGATCGCGCCGGCGATGTAGAGGGCGAGCCCGCCCCACATCACCGCCTTGCGCCCGAACCGGTCGCTCAGCAGACCAGCCGGCAGCAGGCCGAGCGAGTTGCCCATGAAGTAGAAGGTGACCAGACCGGTCACCTCGGTGGCATCCGGGTCGAGGCCGAGCGATTCCCGGATGTCGTCGTACGCCGGAAGGATCGTGTCGATGCCGAGCGCGGTCACCGCCATGCACATCGAGAGGACGGCGATGAAGCCCTTCGAACCGAGCGTGAGCTTGGCTCGACCGGCCGTGGGGGGTGGCTGGACGACGGTCACTGCGACAGGTTACGGAGTACGACCCGACGCTGCGCCGTCGGAAACGTCACGCGCCGGGACGAGGCGCACCCGGTGCGACCGTGCGAGCGAGGATGCCGAGTGTCGCTCGGAGCGCGCCCTCGTGCAGGATCGGGAAGATGTCGGCTTCTTTCCACTGCGGATGGATGTCGGTCCAGTCGTAGTAGCTGGTCACCATCGTGCCGCCGTCGATCGGTTCGAGCCGGTAGCCGTAGATGTGGCCGATCGGCGGATCGAGCTGCCCGGTGATCGTCCAGGCGATCTCACGGTCCTGTTCGAAGGCCGTGATCACGATCGTGACGTCGTACAACCCGAGCGGGTAGTCGTTCAGCGCTTCGCGGTCCATGTGGACGACGAAGGTGTCGCCGACGGACGCCGCCGGTTCGCCGTCGGCCGACATGAGCATCCCCGACGAGTCGATCCGAACGTGGCCCTCGGGGCTTCGCAGCACCTCGAAGATGGCGGCCGGATCGGCGGCGATGGCTCGCTGGACCTCGAAACGTGTCGTCATGCCGTCAGCCTCGCACACCACCCCACCGCCCATCCGACCGGCGTGCCGGGCCGCGCCCGACCACACCGCGTGGACAGGCCCCTCCTCCCGTCGTACCGTTGGTGCATGGGGATGCGCTCGTGGTGGGTGCGACATCGAACGCACCGGGTCGGGCAGGCGACCCGTTCGCCTGCCCCGGACGACGACGAGTTGCTGTTCGTCCCCCGGTTCGTCGGCCTGCCGTGTTCCGACCTCGCCGAGCGGCTTCGCCTGATGCGTGGCAACGTGACGACGCCCATGCCGGCAGGAGCCGGGGGCGGCCATCGCGTCGACCCGGTCCTGGTGCTGTCACGCGCCGCCCGCGACAACCGCTGGGTCGAACGAACCAACGAAGACGAGATCCTGATCGCCGTGACGGAATACCGCTCGATCGACGACCCCGACCGGCGATCGACCCGCTGACGGCGCCGCCTCGCTCCGGCGACGCCGACGCTGCCACGATCGGACGATGAGCTCTTCGACGCTGTCCGCACGCGCCCGACGACTGGGAGGAGCGCTCGAACCGGTGATCGGCCAGGTGTACTTCGCACCCGAGTGCCACGATCGATACGTCGAACTCGGATTCGGTCCGAGCCCCGGCGAGTTCAACGGCGTCGCCGGGCCCGACGGCCCGGCCTACTTCACCAGCCGAGGCTCGCTGCTCGGCCAGGTTCCCGGCCAGGTCGTCGCGGCGGCGTTCGGCGTCTTCGCCCCGGAGGTCGTCGTCCCCTCGGTCGCCCACGGCTGGACGCTCACCGACGCCCCGACCATCTGCGCCGCCCGAGATGCCGGCGCCCTGGCGCACCTCGAACGCCACATCGGCACCGATCCGGACGGTCTCGTCGCCGTCGGCGACGCGCTCGAACGGGCCGCCGCGTCGGTTCGTGTCGAGGGACGCGCCCTCACGGCCGGGATCACCGCACTCGCGGTGCCGGATCATCCGCTCGGTCGTGTGTTCCGATTCGGCGATCTGCTCCGGGAGTTCCGCGGCGACAGCCACATCGCGGCGTGGGTGACGGCCGACCTCGACGCGGTCGAGATCGGACTCCTCACCGAGCTCTACTGGGGACTCCCGCTGCGGTCGTACGCCCGAACACGCGGCTGGAGCAACGAACAGTTCGATGCGGGCGAGGAGTCGCTCCGGTCGAAGGGCTTGATCGACGACGACGGCTTCACCGATGCCGGTCGACAGTTGCGTGAGCGGATCGAGACCGACACCGACCGGCAGATGGCGAGCGTCGTCGCTGCGTTCGGCGACGATCTCGACGAGGTGCTGGGGGTGTTGGAGACGTGGGGGACCGCGGTGCGCGCCGGCTCCGGCTACCCGGCGAGCGGCCCGCACGATCTCGCCCGCACCCGCTGATCGCCAACTGGTTTATCCCTCGAGGCGCCGGGGTATCGATTCTCTCGTCCACCTACCCGGGCCCGCCGCCCGGAGACAGAAAGCGAGAGAACCCACCATGCTTGCAGCGTTCGGCATCATCCTGATCGTCGCCGGCGCGATCGTCACCTTCGCCGTCGACACCAGCGTCAACGGCCTCGACCTCCAAGCGCTCGGGTACATCTTGATGGGCGGTGGCGCACTCGCACTCCTGGCCGCAGCCATCCAGGCCGCCGGTTGGGCGTCGATGCGCAACACCAAGATGCACACGGAGCGCCACGTGTCGGCCGACGGCCAGCACTACGTCGAAGACACCCGCGCCGCCTGATTCCCCCCATCCGCTCCGCCAGCGTCGCCGGAGCAGCATCACACGAGGGCCGGAGTTCTCCGGCCCTCGTGTCGCGTCCGGGGTTCGACGATGTCAGCCGTGCAGCTCGGGCGGGCGGTGCAGCACGACCGGGCAGTGGGCGTGTCGGACGATGTCGGCGGTCACCGACCCCGAGCGCAGGCGAGACATGCCGGTTCGGCCATGGGTCGTGGCGAAGACGAGCGACGCGCCCTCCTGTTCGGCGAACCGGGTGATCGCTGGTGCTGCGTGCTTGTCGTGCAGGGCCTCGAACTGCACGTCGTGCTTCGTGCTCCGCTTTGTCTCGCGTGCTCGCCGGGCGACGTACGCCGAGTCCTGCATGTCGGACGGTGTGACCACATCGGGGTCGATGACCTCGAGCAACCACGGCGTGCCGCCGAACTCGACGGCCCATGCCGACACGATCGGCAACACCGACGCGGCGAGCGCCGACCCGTCGAGCGGGACGACGTAGGTGCCGTCGAGAGCACCGGCTGCGGCGTCGACGTGCGGGCCGATCACGACCACCGGGCCGTACAGCTCGCGCAGCACATCGTCGGTCGTGCTGCCGAGGACGCTGGCCGACCGGCCGTGTCCGTGTGAACTCATCACGACGATGGCCCCGTTCAGCGAGTCGACGTGCGTCGCGATCGCCGCGGCGATCGAGTCGTGCACCAGCACCTCGGCACGGGCCTCCACGGACAGTTCGCCGATGCGTTCGAGTCCGAGTCGCAGGGCCGACTGCTCGTTCTCGACCTCGCCGACACGGTCGACCACCGTGACGACGTCGAGCTTGCCGTCGACAGCGGCCGCCATTCGTGCGGCGATCGGCACGGCGCGCCATGCCGACTCGGAGTCGTCGATCGGAACCACGACATGCTGGAACATCAGGCACCTCCACGGGTCGCGTCTGTACTGCCATCGTCGCGACGTCGCTCGACGGCCGCCAGGGTCGTTCGACCCGCGCGGTCAGGGACGGGCGCGAGCGATCCGGCGCAACGGCGGTTCGGTCTTCGGCGGCACCTTGCGAGGCGGCAGTTCGGCAAGGAGTTCGGCCGTGGCGGCCGTCACGAGGGCGACCGCTCGCTCGAACGCCTCTGCGGTCGCGTCGGAGGTCTTCTGCACGCCGCTGACCTTGCGGACGTACTGGCGGGCCGCCGCCTCGATCTCCTCGGCCGTCGCCGACGGTTCGAGACCGCGGAGGGTCGTGATGTTCCGGCACATGGCCGCAACGCTACGCCGCCGGGATCACCGCGAAGATGCCCGACGCTGCGACGTACTCGGTTCCGTCGTCACCGGTCACCGTGGCGTCGAGGTGGACGACTCGCTTGCCCGCCCGCCTGACCTCGGCGACGGCGGTGAGCCGACCGCCGAAGCACGGGGCGAGATAGCGGATGTGGATGTCGAGGGTCGCACACCAGTTGCCCTCGGGAAGCACACTCATCGTCGCCCCGCCCATCGCCGTGTCGACGAGGATGTACGGGATGCCGCCGTGCACCGCTCCGTGCGGGTTCACGTGGACCGGGCCCACGTCGAGCCAGGCGCGGCACGTGCCGTCCGCCGACTCGATCTGGAAGTCGAGCAGGTCACGGAGCGGGAACGCGGGCTCGGTCATGGACGCCGAACGTAGTCACCGTCGTTCGAGCGTCCGTGACCGGACCGCAGCATCGATCGTCAGACGATCCTGCGGCGCCAGTACGCGATGGCGTGTACGGCCGTGGAGTTCAGGCCGACCTCGTCGCGGAG
>JBPEWX010000287.1:0-4123 GCA_052032235.1 Ilumatobacter sp.
GGCGGCAGCCCCTGATTGGTGGAGATACCGGCATTGAGGAACGCGATGTCGAACGGGCCGGCGGTGGCGACGACGCGTTCCCATGCCGTCGGATCGCTCACGTCGAGCATGGCGAACGAGCCACCGATCTCTGCCGCGACGTTCGCGCCACCCGCCTCGTCGATGTCGGTCACCACGACCTCGGCGCCGGCCTCGGCCATGGCGATCGCCGTGGCCTTCCCGATGCCGCTGGCGCCCCCGGTGACGATCGCTTTCCGTTCCGCCAGTTCGACGGTGCTGAATCCGTTGCTCATCGACAACAAGTAAACACTGGTGTATACATGTCGGTCAATGGCAACCGAGACCGCACGCCGCATGCCGTGGGCCGACCGGCACGCCCAGCTCCTGCGGGCAGCGGCCTCCGCCTTCCGCGAAGGCGGTTTCGCCGGCACGTCGATGGAGGCGGTCGCCGAGCGGGCGGGCGTGACCCGGCTGATCGTGTACCGACACTTCGAGAGCAAGGACGGCCTCTATCGAGAGGTCCTCCAATCGGTGACGACCGAGTTGCGCGAACGGATCGAACCCGACCAGCCCTCGGAGGTCATCCCGGTGCTGGTCGAGATCGCGGCCGAACAGCCCGATGCGTTCCGCCTGCTGTGGCGACACGCCCGCCACGAGCCGGAGTTCACCGCCGACGCCGAGCTGTTCCGCCTCGTCGCCGCCGAGTTCGCTCAATCGATCATCGAGCGTTTCATCGACGACCCGACCACGTTGCGATGGGGATCGGCGACCCTCGTCGCCTACCTCCACGACGGGATCTGCAACTGGCTCGACGTCGGCGACGTCGACGACCACGAGGTGTTCACCGAGCGCCTCCGCGCCGGCGCGCGTGCGATGGTCGTCGCGTGGGCGTCCCCGTCGCCCGATGCGTCGACCGACGTAGATTCGTCGGGGTGACGGCACCGGTCCTGCGCGACGCCACCCATGACGACCAGCGATTCGTGACGGCGATGCTGTACGAGGCGCTGTTCGTGCCGCCCGGCGCCCCCGCATTCCAGGCCGACGTCGTCGACGAACCCGACATCGCCCCGTATCACCGCGACTTCGGCGATCGGCCGGGCGATGTCGGCATCGTGGCGGCCCTCGACGGTGAACCGATCGGTGCGGTCTGGGTCCGACGGCTCGACGGCTACGGCTTCGTCGACGTCGACACACCCGAGCTCACCATCGCCGTCGTGCCCGAGCGGCGCGGCACCGGCGTCGGTGAACTCCTGCTCCTCGCCCTGCTCGAACGCGTGCCCCGTTGCAGCCTCAGCTGCGACCGGCGCAACCCGGCGATGCGGCTCTACCGGCGACACGGATTCGAGATCGTGGCCGTCGACGGGGAACACTCGGTCGTGATGCTGCGAGATGGTCATGAGTGAACTGCCCGCCACCGAACTGCTCCCGTTGCCGGCAGCGGGCCGGACGTTCACTGGGGAGCGGACCACCCGCCTCGGCGATGTCGACCCGAACGGCGACGTGCGGCTCGACGCGATCGCCCGTTACCTCCAGGACGTTGCGACCGACGATGCGGTCGACGCCGGCTTCTCGAACGCGATGGGTTGGCTCGTCCGCCGGTCGCTGATCCGGGTCGTGCGGCCCTCACGACTCAACGAGCGGCTCGAACTCACGACGTACTGCACCGGCTTCGGTCGGAGCTGGGCCGAGCGACGCACGACGGTGCGCGGCGCCGACGGTGCCGAGATCGACGGCGTCAGCCTCTGGGTGCAGATCGACGTCGAGTCGGGTCGGCCGGCTCGGCTCACCGACGAGTTCGTCGAGGTGTACGGCGAGGCGGCGGCCGGTCGCACCGTGTCGTCCAAGTTCTCCCTCGACCGGTCACCGTCGCCCGACGCGTCGCCGATGCCGAACCCGTTCCGAGCGACCGACCTCGACGTGTTCGGACATCTCAACAACGCCGCGCAGTGGGCGCTCGCCGACATCGTCGTGCAAGGCCGCGACCTGCCGCGCGCGGGCATCGGGGAGATCGAGTTCGTCACTGCATCCCAGGTGGAGGGCGAGGCGCTCGTCGTCGTGGGCGACGCCGGCTTCGACGCCTGGTACGGCGCAGCAGGCGCCACCAGTACCGTCCTGCGCTGGCGCCCGCTCACCTGACCGCCTCGTGGCGGGTCAGACGAAGCTGTCGTCGTCCGGGATGGGCTTCTCGTAGCCGGCCATCCCTTGCTCGATGCGCTGGATCAGGGTCTCGAGAACCTGGACCCGAGCCCATCGTTTCTGCTCGCCCGACACGACGTGCCACGGGGCGAGCTCGTGGTCGGTGCGCTCGAACATCTCCTCGACGGCGTCGGTGTAGAGGTCGATCTTGTCGCGGTTGCGCCAGTCCTCGTCGGTCAGCTTCCACTTCCGGAGCGGATCGACCTCGCGGCTCTTGAAGCGCTTGAGTTGTTCGTCGGGACTCACCTGCAGCCAGAACTTGACGATCAACACCCCCTCGAGGACCAGATTGCGTTCGAACTGCACGATCTCGTCGTACGCCCGGGTCCACTGCTCTTTCGTCGCGTAGTTCTCGACCCGCTCGACGAGCACTCGGCCGTACCAGCTCCGATCGAACAACGCGAGTCCGCCGAGGCCGGGGACTTCTTTCCAGAATCGCCACAGGAAGTGCTTGCGCTTCTCCTCGAAGGTCGGCTTGGCGAACGCCGACACTCGATAGTGGCGTGGATCGAGCGGTTCGACGATGCGCCGAATCGCACCGCCCTTGCCGCCGGCGTCTGAGCCTTCCATGACGACGAGCACCCCGGGGCCGAGTTCGGGGTCGTCGAGGAGTCCGGCGAGGTCGAGACGGAGTTCGACCAGGCGACGCTGCGCCTTGTGCAGCCGCTTCTCGTATTCGTCCTTGCTCAGCTTCGCCGACAGGTCGAGCTCGTCCAGCCGTCCCATGCGGTCCTCCCGGTGTCGGTGGTCGGAGACGCCATCGTCTCCTCACGGCGCGACCGTAGTGCGATCGACCGGCTCGCCCGAAACGGTCACTCGAAACGGGGAGTCGGGCCGTTCGACGTCGCAGTCCGGACCAATCGATGGCAGGCTGTGTACGTGAGGGCTCCGATCGCCGTGTTCAGCGATCCGGAACAGGACGGGCACGACACCCCGGCCTGGCATCCGGAGAACAAGACCCGCCTCGACGCGTCACTCGCCGGCATCCACGAAGCCGACCTCACCGACGCGGTCGAGTGGAGGATCCCCGAGCTCGCGTCGGTCGACGACCTCGCCCGCGTTCACGACCGGAACTACGTCGAGTCGATCGAGTCGTTCTGCGCCAACGGCGGCGGCAATCTCGACGCCGACACCACCGCGACCCCCGGCTCGTGGCTGACCGCACGGCGCAGCGCCGGCGCGGTACTCGGTGCGATCGACGCACTGCAGCGCGACGAATGCGATGTCGCGTTCGCCGCCGGCCGACCGCCCGGCCACCACGCCGTCCCCGACCGGGCGATGGGGTTCTGTCTGTTCAACAACGCCGCCGTCGGAGCAGCGAAGCTCACCTCGCAAGGGGAGCGCGTGGCGATCATCGACTGGGACGTCCACCACGGCAACGGCACCCAAGACATGTTCTACGACGACCCGAACGTGTTGTACGTCTCGACCCACGAGTCGCCGCTGTACCCGGGCACCGGCCACCTTCGAGAAACCGGCAAGGACGCCGGCGTCGGCACGAACGTCAACCTGCCGTTCCCGGCCGGCACCGCCGGCGACACGTTCCGGGCGGCCTTCGACGACGTCGTGATCCCGCTCGTCGAGCGGTTCGCGCCGACGTGGTTGATAATTTCGGCCGGGTTCGACGCCCACCGCGACGACCCGCTGGCAGGTCTGTCGCTCACATCGGCCGACTACGCCGACCTGGCGCTGCGACTCCAATCGCTCGTGCCCGCCCGTCGACTGATGGTGGTGCTCGAGGGTGGCTACAGCCTCGAGGCGCTCACCTACAGCACGGGTGCGACCCTGAGTGCGCTGGCTGGGCAGATGTACCGGCCCGAGCCGGTCACCAACGGCGAGATCGGCCGTCGCACGGTGACGGCCGCCCGCCAGCTCTGGGAGATCTGAGCCGCTCTCACGCTCCGAGCAGCGTGAAGAACCGGTCGAC
>JBPEWX010000288.1:0-1924 GCA_052032235.1 Ilumatobacter sp.
CACGCGATCGAGGTGCGACGGGGAAGGAGCACGTCGAACGTCGACGTCGCCCTTCGTCAGGACGGCCGGGACGCGGTGGTCGTCCACGTGACGATGCTCGCCGATCTCGACGGGAGTCGGAGCGTCGAGTGGGAGCGGCCGACACCATTGCCGATCCCGCCGGTCGCCGAGTGCGTCGACATCGTCCCGCCGAATCCGGTGCCACACTTCATGCGCGCCGACGGCCGCCTCGACCCGTCGAGCCTCCCGTTCAGCGACGGACCCGACACGTCGGTACGCGGTTACGTCCGACCGCTCGCGGGGGAACGCGTCGACGCAGCCTGGCTCGCGATGATCTGCGATTGGTTCCCGCCGCCGGCGTTCGTGAACGTGATGCCGCCCGCGGGCGGCATCAGCGTCGACATGCTGACCCACATCCACCGACCCTCACCGCCGACGGGCGACGACGGGTGGCTCGGTGGCTGGTTCGAGATCGAGACCAGCCACGACGGATTGGCGACCGAACGGGGTCGCATCGTGACGCCGGACGGCCTGGCCGTCGCCGACTCGATCCAGACCCGGTGGACGGCCGCCCGTGGCTGAGTTCGCCGACGACACGCGCCGCCGCCGCACCCTCACCATTGCGTCGCTGGCGACGCTCGCCACCTTTCTCGACACGACGATCCTGTTCGTCGCGTTCCCCGACATCGGCGCCACCTTCACCGACACGAGCCCGGCGACCCTGTCGTGGGTCCTGAACGCCTACACCATCGTCTTCGCCGCGTTCTTGATCCCGGCCGGAAAGATCGCCGACCGGGTGGGGCACCGTCGATCGTTCCTCGCCGGGTCGGCCCTGTTCACCGTTGCCTCGATGGTGTGTGGACTGGCGCCGACCGCAGAGCTCCTCATCGCCGGACGCATCGTGCAGGCCGTGGGCGGAGCGACCTTGATCCCGGCGTCGCTCGCACTGGTGATGCGCGCGTACCCGCGCCACGAGCTGCCCAGGGCCGTGGCCATCTGGGGAGCCGCAGGAGCCGTCGCCGGTGCACTCGGACCGACGCTGGGCGCCGCCGTCGTCGAGGGGCTCGGGTGGCGTTGGGCGTTCTTCATCAACCTGCCCGTCGGCGCCTACACGATCATCGCCGGGCGGCGGACGCTGGCCGAGTCGAGCGACCCGGACACCGCGGTTCCGGCCGTGCTCGGCGTCGTCCTCGTCGCCTCGGCGGCAGGTGCGATCTCCTATGCCGTGGTCGAAACCGAGACCAACGGGTGGTGGAGCCGCGCCACCGTCGGTTGGTTCGCGTTCGGTGCCCTGTTGGTGGCAGTGTTCGTCGCCCATCAGCGACGCACCATCGCGCCGGTGCTCGACCTCGATCTGTTCCGCATCCGCAACGTCGCGTGGTCGGACCTCGCCGGGCTCGTGTTCGGCGTCGCGTTCTCGGCCATGTTCCTGGCGTCGATCCTGTTCCTCACCTCGGTGTGGGGATGGACGGTGCTCGAAGCGGGTTTCGGGGTGGCGCCCGGCCCCGCACTCGTCGCGATCTTGGCGCCGCGCCTCGGGTCGCTCGCCGGCCGGATCGGACAGCGACCGATCCTCGTCGCCGGAGCGCTCGCCTACGCAGCAGGCGGGCTGTGGCGCGTCGTGGCGCTCGGGCCGGACGTCGACTACGTCGTCGACTACTTCCCGTCGATGCTGCTCACCGGCTTCGGCGTCGCGTGCATCTGGCCGCAGCTGTCGAGCGCCGTGGCGCAGGCGCTGCCCCCGAACCGCGCCGGCATCGGTGGCGCCTCCCTGCAAGCCGCCCGCCAGTTCGGCGGCACCTTCGGGGTCGCCATTGCGGTCGCCCTCGTGGCCGGAACCGACACGCTCGAGGCGTCGCTCGATGCGTTCGAGCAGGTGTGGTGGGTCATCGTGATCGGCGGGATCGGCACGGCGCTGCTCGTA
>JBPEWX010000289.1:0-2586 GCA_052032235.1 Ilumatobacter sp.
ATCGACCGGTCGAGACGCGTCCGGACCGCGACGCCGGGCCATGGGCCGTGCCACACGTGTTGGAACGCGGGGCGGCGTGGTCGTGGCGGATCGTCGTGGTCGCCGGTGCGCTCGCCGTCGCCGCGTGGAGTCTCGCCCGCCTGAGCGTCGTGTTGATCCCCGTCTTCGTCGCCCTCGTCGCGAGCGCACTGCTGAGTCCCGTGGTCGAACGACTGGCGAGGAAGATGCCCCGACTGCTGGCGGTGTGGTCGACGCTGCTCACCGGAGCAGCAGCCGCGGCCGGACTCGGGTACCTGCTCTGGGGACCGCTCCGGCGCTCGTTCGACGACCTGAGCAGCCAGTGGGACGACGCGATCGCCGACGTCGAACAGTGGCTCATCGACGGGCCGTTCGGACTGTCCCCCGAGCGCGTCGACCAGCTGTCGGAGAGCGCCCGCGACGCCGCCGAGCGGCTCGGCTCCGGACTGTTGGCCGAGCCCGCCAGCGCGGCTCGGACGCTGACCGAGGTCGTCGGCGGATTCTTTCTCGCGGTCGTCCTCACCTTCTTCTTCCTGAAGGACGGCCCGACGATGTGGCGATGGTTGGTCGATCGAGTCGCCACCTCACGTCGACTGCTCCTCGACGATGCGGGATGCGCTGCGTTCTCGGCGATGCAGGGTTGGATCCGAGGGGTCGCGATCACCGGTGTCGCCGACGCCGTCCTGATCGGCGCGGCGCTCGTGATCCTCGACGTCCCGGCCGCGATCCCGCTCGCCGTGATCACGTTCTTCGCCGCCTTCCTGCCCGTGGTCGGCGCCACCGTCGCCGGTGGCCTCGCGACGCTCATCGCGCTGGTGTCCGACGGCCCCGGCACCGCCATCATCGTGGCGATCGTGGTCCTCGCCGTCCAACAGATCGAGGGCGACATCCTGATGCCGCTGGTGATGCAGCGCCAGGTCTCCCTCCACCCGGTCGTCGTCCTGGTCGCGCTCGCAGCCGGTGCTGCGATCGCCGGCATCGTCGGCGCCATCGTCGCCGTGCCGATCACGGCTGCGCTGTCGGCGGCGGTGAGCTCGATCCGGTCGGCCCGCACGCAACACGTGCTCATCGACGGCCCGGACACGCCGGTCGGCGTCGACGGGTAGCCGGGGCGGGCGACGCCTCGTCGGCGCTACCCTCAGCCGCCTGTGACCTCCCCACCGTCCGCTCCCACCCCGGACGCACGCCCCTGGGTCCTCGACGTCGACCGTCGACGCCGGACCGGTGTGCCCGAGGCCGTCTACTCGCCCGGCAAGACCCCCGCCCACGTTCGCGACATCGTGCTCGAGCTGATCGAGCGCGGCGTCGAGCCGGTGATCGCCACCCGGTGCGACGACGACCATCAGGCCGCCTTGGCCGAGATCGACGGCGCGCACGTACTCGGTCGTACGTCGGTGTGGAATCCGACCGCTCCGACCGGCCGCCGTGCCGGCGTCGTGACCGCAGGGACGGCCGATCACGTCGTGGCCGACGAAGCTGCGATCACCCTCGACGCGCTCGGTCACGACGTGACCCGGATCGACGACGTCGGCGTCGCCGGTGTGCATCGGCTGCTCGACCGGGCGGACGACCTCGCTGCGCTCGACGTCCTGATCGTCGTCGCCGGGATGGAGGGAGCACTGCCGACCGCCGTCGCCGGCCTGGTCGACACCCCACTCGTCGCCGTGCCGACCAGCACCGGGTACGGGTCGTCGTTCGACGGGATGACAGCGTTGGCCGCGATGACGGCGAGCTGCGCCCCCGGGGTGTCGGTCGTCGGGATCGACAACGGCTTCGGGGCCGCCTGCGTCGTCGCCCGATGGATGCGGGAGCGTCATGTCGGTTCGTGACGCGCTCCCCCGACGGCTGATCGACGTCTTGACCGAGATCGGGCCGATGACGGTCGCCTACTCGGGCGGCGTCGACTCGACCTTGCTCGCCATCGCCGCCACGGCCGTGGTCGGCGCCGAGCATGCGCCGGCGATCACGGCGGTGTCGCCGTCGCTGGCCTCGGACGACTTCGACCGATGCGCCGGGCTGGCGCGCGAGCACGAACTGAACTGGCGCACCGTCGACACCGACGAGATGGCCGACGAGCGGTATCAGGTGAACGACACCGACCGCTGCTACTGGTGCAAGACGCACCTCATGGAGGCGCTCGTTCCGGTCGCCGTCGGCACCGTCGTGCTCGGCGTGAACGTGGACGATCTCGGCGACCATCGTCCCGGCCAGCAGGCCGCCCGCGAGCGCGGCGCCCGGTTCCCCTTCGTCGAGGCCGGCATGACGAAAGACGACGTGCGCGACGTGTCGCGGGCGCTCGGGTTGAGTACGGCGGAGCAGCCGGCGTCGCCGTGCCTGTCGTCGCGGCTGCCGTACGGCACGCCGGTCACGTTGGGTCGGCTGTCGCAGGTCGAACTCGCCGAACGGGCGCTGCGCCGTCTGGGATTCGACGAGGTCCGGGTCCGTCACCACGACCGGCTCGGCCTGGTCGAGGTGCCGGCCCACCGGATCGCCGAGGCCGCGGACCTGCACGATCGGATCAGTGAGGCGGTGCGCGGCGCCGGTTTCGACTTCGTCGCCCTGGACCTC